>DOIV01000016.1:0-6709 GCA_003511845.1 Flavobacteriaceae bacterium
GAATTTTTTGTGTAGGATAAAATAAAATTCCGTTCTTGAGAAGTGGGTAATTGATAGTATTTCGGATTGCCATTATAATAGGCTTGTTTAGAATATTTTACTAAATTTAATACAGATACTGAAGGTGAAAGTTCTGGTATTTCATCAATAACATCATTGAGCTTGTCCATCCGTTTAAGCGTAGAAAGCTTCATAACCCCTTTTTTGCGTTTGGTGTCAATTAATATTTCTAATGGCATAATACCACCAAATTCTTTTTCAAAAAACACAATGTCTTTAAAGAAATTTTTTCCTTTTGGCATGTCTTCTATAACACTACCAGAAACGCGAATCATATAAACGCCAATAATACTACTTACCAAGAGTACTATTGAAATAATATAAACAGTAATACGTTTGTTACGCACTATGTTTTCCATCCAATCTATAATTTTTTCTACCCACCGTTTTTCAAGATGTTTTAAATGTTTCTCTTTTGGTTTTGGTAAAAAACTATAAATTATAGGGATAATTAATAATGATAAAATGAATATTACTAAAATATTAATTGAAGCAATAACACCAAATTCATTTAACAACTTACTTTCTGTAAAAATAAAAGTTGCAAAACCTGAGGCAGTAGTTACATTTGCCATTAATGTAGTGTTGCCAATTTTAGAAATTACACGCTGTAAAGATTTAGCTTGATTGCCATGTTTTTTAACTTCTTGCTGATACTTGTTGATTAAAAAGATACAATTAGGTACACCAATAACGATAATTAATGGTGGGATTAATGCTGTTAAAACAGTGATTTCATATTGAAATAACCCTATAAAACCAAAAGCCCATATTACACCAATAGAGACTACAAACATGGTGATTAAAGTTGCTCTATGTGAGCGAAAAAAGAAAAAGAAAATTAAGGAGGTTACAAATAATGCTAAACCTAAAAAAATACCAATTTCATCATTGAGGCTTTTTGAATTCATTGTTCTGATATAAGGCATACCAGAAATTTTTACATCAATAGCATTATTTTTTTCAAAACTTTCAATTGCAGGTTTTAATGTTTTTAAAATAAATTTGTTTCGTTCAGCAGTATTTACAATGTCTTTATTAATATAAATGATGGTACGGAGCGTTCCTGTTTTTTTATTGAATAAAAAATTATCAAAAAAAGGTAAATTATTAAAGAGGTCTTTTTTTATTTTTTGAATTTCTTCATCACTTTTCGGTTCACTTTCAAAAAGAGGGGCCACTTTAAAGCGTTCGTTTTCTGTGTCTTTATACAGTTTTTTGATATCGCCTACTGAAACTGTAAAATCCACCAAAGGCAAAGAATCTAATTGACGGGATAAAGCATTCCAATTGTTAAATTTTTTTGCAGTATAAATAGTAGAGTCGTTAGTAGCAAGGATAATTAAATTGCCTTCGTTCCCAAAAATGTCTAAAAATTTATTGTACTCTAAGTTTACTTCATGATTTTTGGGTAGTAAATTAGCTTCAGTATATGACATGCGTATATACTGCATCTGTGATGCTAAAAAGAAAGTAATTATTGCAAGAGCTATTAAAATAGGAATTCGTCCTTTGATAATAAAACGAGATATATACGTCCAGAAATTCATTAAAGCAATTGTGAATTTATATTATGGGTAAAGTTACTAAATAATTGAGTTTAATTAGAATTTAGCTTTAGAAACCTAAACTTAATACGTAAGTTAGTTTTACAGCTAAATTATCAGAAAATTTCGGATTACTATATGAGCCATATCTATAAAAAGAACTGAGCCCAAAACCTCTAAAGAGATGATTCAAAACAAACCCTGATTCTAAATAACCTTCATTCATTTTTTTAAAGCTAACCCCTGTGTGTTGATAAGAATTGTCTATGGTGCCGATTGCAAACCGAGAGATAAAACTCAAACGAGGTCTAAATTTTTCACTTATTTCAAAACGATTAAAGTTATAACGAGCTTGAAAAGAAACGTACCTGTCAGAAATAAATTCATTAAAAGCCATAGTTTCAAAGGTGTTTGTACCTGCAAAATTTATACGTTTTCGCCAAGGATTATTAAAAGAATAATTAGGTGTTGCATTGTACAAATGTGTCAATGGTGCGTCGCCACTTATATAACCCCCTTGAATTAAAAAACTAGTTGAGCTTTTGTTTAAAAATTTTATTTGATGTTCAAACTTTAAATTAAACTGATTGAAACTAAAGTCGCCATCCATTACATTGTCAAAACTTTTGGTGAATTGAGCAGTGATTTTTGGAAAGCCTTTTTTAATAGGAAACTTTCCAATAGGAGTATTCATATATTTGCTATAAGGCGTCCATTTTAATGCAAAAGTTGCTGTTGCTAAATTGTAATTGGAATGAGTCAAGCTATTTGAAACAAACTGATAATCGAATAGAGGATTATATTTCCCTAGTTTTAACTCTGTTTTAGTTTCTAAGTTAGGAAAGATATCATGTTCTAAATTGACGTTATATGTTTTGTAACTGTAAAATTGTCCGATATTTAAATTTCTTGGATTGATTAAAGAAAAAGAGGTTTCATCAAATAAGAAATCTATCTTAGCAGCCTCTTGAATATCATCAGTATACCCAATACCAAACCATGAGTTATTATCTTTACTCAACCTAATAAAGCCAGCTAAATGGTATTTTATTTTCTTATCTTTAAAACCATAGGCGGCATAGCTTTCTAATTTAAATTTTTTAGCAAATTTCGGATTGGTGATGCCACCAAAACCTAATCGAAAACCTTCATGATTGTTGAAATTAATCAATTGACTTAAATCAAAATCAAAGTACTTTGTTGGAAAATAACCTTTTAAAATTTTTCTAGCTGAGTTTAGTTTTCTTTCTGCTCCTTCAGCTTCTGAAATACTATCTAAAAACTTGTAAGTATTTAATCCGCGTTTGGTAATAGTATATATTCGGTATTTGTTCCAATATTCTTCACTTCTATTTGATACATTATCATCAATTCTTATGGTTGAAGCAGAATTGATAACTTTTACAGGTTTGTTAATTTCAATATTAAAATTTTTACTTTTTGAAATTAAATAGGTAGCGTCTGTTAAGTCTTTTTGTTTGGTGTTTACAATAGAGTCATTTTTTGGTTGATTTCCTTCAAATTTTATAGTGTTACCAAAAATATTTACATTTTCTTTTTTCTTTCCTTTTAAGACGGTTATTGTTGTTTCATCAGGAAACCAAATTTTATTTTCAGGATAATAAATAAAATTTTGTTCAGCTTTTATAGTCACAATACCTCTTATTTCTGCTATCGCTTTTTCTAAGGCATAACTTTTTGAGTGAATAAATAAAAGACCTTCTAATCCTAACTCTTTCTTTTTCTTTTTAAATTTATAATGAATCATATAGGCAGGTCCTTGTGCATTATAAACAGTGTCAAGTATTTTATAATTGTATTTTTTTAATGCGTTTTTTGCTAAAGGATTTACATAATTAGTACCCAATAAAGTATAAACATCATCGTAAAAAGAAAAACTTTCAATATCTAAAGCTATAAATTCATAAACAGGATTTTTAAAACCCGCCATTCTAGAAGCTAAGATAGTTTCTTTTTTATTTTTACCTCTGTGAAAAGAGTGTTCTGCAATTTTTTCGGTAATGTATAAATGATGTTTGTCAATCTGTTTTTTAAACTTATAATTTGAAGAATCTAGTTTTTTAAATACGAGTGTGTTATTTTTTTTAACAAAGACTGAGTCTATTGTTCCTTTGATAGAGTCAGGGTTAGCAGTAACTAATAGTTTGTTGTACAATGTGTACTTAAAAGAATTTAATGCTTTTAAACTATTATTTTTGTCTCTGTTTTTTATGGCGTTTCTGACGATTTGTAATGCAGGGTTCTCTTTGGCAATTACCACAACTTCTTGTAAACTTTCATTACTTGGTTCTAAATATATCGTAATGTATTTTTTATGATTTTCTAAAGTTATTTTTCGTGTTTTATAACCAATGTAGGAAACCGTTAATTCAGTAATACTTTTTTTAGAAACAATATTGAATTTACCTTTGGTATCTGTAAATTCACCAATACCTGTATCGGTTATAACGGTTGCAAAGGGTAGAGGGGCTTTAGTGTCTTTATCTTTAATAATACCAGATAAGTTGGTTTGTCCTAATAATAGAATCGGAAAAAACAGAACAATAAAAGCACCAATTATTTTCATTATATATTTTTCGTAAGCCAAAGAAAGAGAAAAAATAATAAGAAGTTTTAATTGCTAAATATTTTAACAAAAGTTTATTATTTAACCTCACCATAAATTGCAAAAAAGCAATTTCGACCTCTCCAAGGATAGGTAAAATCGGAAACCTCTAGGCAAAGCCTAGGGAAATCATTTTCGATTAAATAGTCATAATTTCTATTTCTTTTTTGTCAAATAAATCATCAATAATTTTAATGTATTTATTGGTCAAGTCTTGAATGTCACTTTCGGCATTTTTTTCAAGATCTTCAGAAATATCTAATTTTTTAATATCATTATTAGCATCCTTTCTAGCATTTCTTACACTAACTTTATCAGATTCAGCTTCAGATTTGGCTTGTTTAGCAAGTTCTTTTCTTCTTTCTTCTGTTAAAGCAGGTACATTGATGATTATTGATTCGCCGTTATTCATAGGGTTAAAACCGATATTAGCAATCATAATTGCTTTTTCAATTTCTTGCAACATTGGTTTTTCCCAAGGTTGAATAGTAATTGTTCTAGCATCTGGAGTATTTACATTAGCGACTTGAGCTAAAGGCGTTTGTGAACCATAATAATCAACCATAACATTTTTTAGCATAGCAGGTGATGCTTTGCCAGCTCTAATATTTGACAATTCTCTTTTTAAATGCTCTAGAGCATTTTCCATTTGTTCTTTTGCCGTGTCAATGATAAATTGTAATTCTTCGTTCATGATTACTATATTTTTAATAATAAAACTTATATATCAACTTTTGTTCCAATCTTTTCACCAGATAATAATTTTATTAAATTACCTGTTGTATTCATGTCAAAAACAATGATAGGTAATTCATTTTCTTCACTTAAGGTAAAGGCAGTGGTATCCATAATTTTTAGACCCTTTGCCAATACGTCTTTAAAAGTAATGTTTTCAAATTTAGTAGCCGTAACATCTTTTTCAGGATCAGAAGTGTAAATACCATCAACACGTGTGCCTTTTAGAATAACATCTGCATTAACTTCAATAGCTCTCAATACTGCAGCAGTATCTGTTGTGAAATATGGGTTGCCAGTGCCACCACCAAAGATGACTACCCTACCTTTTTCTAGATGACGTACAGCTCTTCGTTTGATAAAAGGTTCTGCGACTTGTTCCATTTTTATAGCAGTTAGAAGACGAGTTTGGATGTCAGCAGTTTCAAGTGCACTTTGTAAAGCCAGTCCGTTTATTGCAGTAGCTAACATACCCATATAATCTGCCTGAACTCTGTCCATACCATTACTTGCTCCAGCTAGACCTCTAAAGATATTGCCACCTCCAATTACAATAGCGACTTCAATACCCTTAGCTACTACTTCTTTAATTTCTTGAGCATATTCAGCCAATCTTTTTGGATCTATACCATATTGACGATCGCCCATTAAAGCTTCACCACTTAATTTTAATAAAATTCTTTTATACTGCATTGCGTTTTTTTGTAAGTTATGATTCCTGCATTTTATAGGAACAAGGTTTGACAAATATACGAATTTCGACCATAAAAAAAACCTGTCAATGGACAGGTTTTTTTAAATTATTTGAATGAGTATTTATCCTAAAGCAACTCTAGAAAAACTAGTAACAGTTACATCACCTAATGTTTTTACATATTGGGCAACGCTTTGTTTGCTATCTTTAATAAAAGCTTGATTTACTAAGGTATTATCTTTAAAGAAACGTTTAAGTTTACCTTTAGCAATATTATCTAACATAGCTTCTGGCTTGCCTTCTTGACGTAATTGATCTTTTGCAATTTCAATTTCTTTTTCTATAGTTGCAGAATCTACACCATTTTCATCTAAAGCAATAGGATTCATAGCTGCGGCTTGCATAGCTACATCTTTTGCAACAACATCAGCACCTTCATTTGCACTAGATAAACCAACTAAAGTAGCAATTTTATTACCAGCATGTATGTAAGAACCTACAAATGGAGCTTCAATTTTATCAAAAGCTTTAATTTCTAATTTTTCTCCAATAACACCAGTTTGCTCAATTAATTTTTCAGCAACGGTCATTCCGTCAAAATCAGCAGCTAAGAATTCTTCTTTAGAAGATTGATTCAAAGCAACTTCAGCAAATTTATGTGCCAGATTTACAAAATCTTCGTTTTTACCAACAAAGTCAGTTTCGCAACCTAAAACTATAGAAACACCTATAGTATTACTTTCGTTAACTTTTGCAATTGCAGCACCTTCAGTTGACTCACGGTCAGCTCTTTTTGCAGCAACTTTTTGTCCTTTTTTACGTAATACTTCGATAGCTGTATCGAAATTTCCATCAGCTTCAACCAATGCATTCTTACAATCCATCATTCCTGCACCAGTAGCTTTTCTTAATCTATTTACTTCTGCGGCTGTTATTTTTGCCATATCATTATCTATTTAACTCGATTGAACGAGCGTATTATTATATTTATTTCTCTTCTTTAACTGCCTCTTTCGGAGCTTCAGTTTTTGCCTCTGCTTTTACTTT
>DOIV01000016.1:7059-8041 GCA_003511845.1 Flavobacteriaceae bacterium
TTTCTTTCTGATAAACCTTCAGAAATACCTTGAGTGATATACGATAAAACTTTCTCAATAGACCTTGAAGCATCATCATTAGATGGAATTACAAAATCAATTGGTCTTGGGTCAGAATTGGTATCAACCATAGCAAAAATAGGGATTCCTAATTTTTTAGCTTCAGCAATAGCAATGTGTTCACGTCTAGTGTCAATTACAAATAGAGCACCAGGTAAACGTGTCATGTCAGAAATTGAACCTAAATTCTTTTCTAATTTTTGTCTCTGACGATTTATTTGTAATTTCTCTCTTTTAGACAAAGCATCAAAACTCCCATCTTGTTTAGATCTGTCAATTTGAGCCATTTTTTTAACAGCTTTACGGATAGTTACAAAATTTGTAAGCATACCACCTGGCCATCTTTCAGTAATATAAGGCATGTTAACCTCTTTAGCTTTTTCAGAAACAATATCTTTAGCTTGTTTTTTTGTAGCTACAAAAAGTATTTTTCTACCTGAATTTGCAATTTTATGAAGTGCTTTAGCAGCTTCATCAATTTTTGCTACAGTTTTGTATAAATCAATAATATGTACACCATTACGTTCAGTATAAACATAAGGAGCCATATTAGGATTCCATTTTCTTGTCAAGTGACCAAAGTGTACACCTGCGTCTAATAATTCTTTAATTTCGATTTTTGCCATTTTGTTTTTAGTTTACGTTCCTGATTTAGCAATAAATAAGTAGTCTTTTTTTTTTTGAATCTTATTTATTTGGATGCTAGACTTAAACAGTTTTAAATTTATCCTGAACTTGTTTCAGGATTTTTTCTTAATACTTTATGCTGTTCTATTAATTTTAATAGATACCGAAACAAGTTCGGCATAATCCAAATAAAATTTGAATTAACGTTTAGAGAATTGGAATTTTTTACGAGCTTTCTTCTGACCGAATGTTTTACGTTCTACCATTCTAGGGTCTCTAGTTAATAAATGGCGAG
>DOIV01000195.1:0-726 GCA_003511845.1 Flavobacteriaceae bacterium
CTCATAATAGTTAAAGGTTTAGAAATTTATTTTCACCTTCTCTATTCTCTCTCGCCAACTTCAACTTGGTTCTCCCCTTTGAGGAGATGCCAAAGGCAGAGGGGTTTACCCAACCGATCCTTCCAAACTAATTTCTAATAATTTCCTTGCTTCCACAGCAAACTCCATCGGTAATTTATTCAATACTTCTTTACTGAAACCATTTACAATTAAGGCGATGGCTTTTTCAGTATCGATACCACGTTGATTGCAATAAAATAATTGGTCTTCTCCAATTTTAGAAGTGGTAGCTTCATGCTCTATTTGAGCAGTTTTATTTTTTACTTCAATATACGGAAACGTATGTGCTCCACATTGATCTCCCATTAAAAGCGAATCACATTGTGAGAAATTTCTTGCATTTTCAGCTCTGGCATGTATTTGTACCAATCCTCTATATGAATTTTGAGATTTACCAGCCGAAACCCCTTTAGAAATTATGGTGCTTTTGGTGTTTTTACCGAGGTGAATCATTTTTGTACCCGTATCAGCTTGTTGAAAGTTATTGGTAACGGCAATAGAATAAAATTCACCTACAGAGTTGTCACCTTTTAAGATACAACTAGGATATTTCCATGTGATAGCAGAACCTGTTTCTACTTGAGTCCATGATATTTTTGCATTGGTTTCGCACAAACCACGTTTGGTTACAAAATTATATACGCCACCTTTACCTTCTGCATCACC
>DOIV01000195.1:1116-1907 GCA_003511845.1 Flavobacteriaceae bacterium
TTCAACTACTGCAGCATGTAGTTGGTTTTCGTCACGTGCAGGAGCGGTACAGCCTTCTAAATAACTCACATAACCACCTTTATCAGCAATAACGAGTGTACGTTCAAATTGACCCGTACCTCCTTCATTAATTCTAAAATAGGTTGACAATTCCATAGGGCATTTTACACCTTTTGGGATATAACAAAAAGAACCATCACTAAAAACAGCACTATTCAATGCAGCATAAAAATTATCGGTTGTGGGCACAATCGTGCCTAGATATTTTTTCACCAATTCAGGATGTTCTTGAATAGCTTCAGAAATTGGACAAAATATAATGCCTTTTTCGGTCAATGTTTTTTTGAAAGTTGTCGCTACTGAAACTGAATCGATAACGATGTCCATCGCAACACCAGTCATACGTTTTTGCTCGTTGATAGAAATGCCTAGTTTTTCAAAAGTTTTTAATAATTCAGGATCTACTTCATCTAAACTTTCTAGTTCAGGTTTTACCTTA
This sequence comes from Flavobacteriaceae bacterium, assembly GCA_003511845.1. Classification (GTDB taxonomy): domain Bacteria; phylum Bacteroidota; class Bacteroidia; order Flavobacteriales; family Flavobacteriaceae; genus Aureibaculum. The sequence goes on from DOIV01000195.1 coordinate 1,616, forward strand.
GGTGCAGAATAATAAGCAATAGCCTGAAAGTCTGGTTTTTTATAATTCACATTAGGCCAATCAGGCTCGGTCATTGTTTTCCAAACTTTAAAAGCTTCCAAACGCCAATCAGTCATCCATTCAGGTTCGTTTTTCTTTTTAGAAATTGCTCTAACAATATCTTCATTCAATCCCACAGGAAAAGTATCAGCTTCTATATCTGTATAGAAACCATATTCGTACTCTTTGGTTTCGAGTTCTTTTTTTAAGTCGTCCTCAGTATATTTCATTGTGATTGAAAGATTAAAAGATT
>DOIV01000195.1:2251-3619 GCA_003511845.1 Flavobacteriaceae bacterium
AAAGATTTAAATCATTCAATCAATCATCGAATTTCACTATTCTTTAAATATTTTATAAAATTTGCAAGTTGTTTTGAAACTTCCAAGCTTTTTGTTTTTAAATCGTTATATGTTTCTATTTGTTCTAATTTATGCGTAACTGTTAGTAAATTTCTACATTCTCCACAAGATGCTTTTGCTATGTATAAAAATTTAACAAATTGCCTGTTAGATTGTAATTCAAACCCTTCTGCAATATTATTTGATATTGATAAAGAAGCTCTTTCTAATTGATATACAATATTTCTATTGATAGCTTTGTCATCTGTTAATTTAAAAATTATAATAGTAAAGTCTAAAGCTTTTTGATATACTTCTAAATCTTCAAATGTTTTCATAATTAAATTTTTTTCAATCCTTTAATTTTGAATTTTTTAATCATTCAATTAGAGTGAAAACGACTCCCCACACCCACAAGTTCTATTCGCATTGGGGTTGTTGAATACAAACCCTGTTCCGTTTAGTCCACCAGAATAATCTAATGTTGTGCCTACTAAATAGAGGAAGCTCTTCTTATCAACAATAATTTTAATGTTATTATTCTCAAAAATTTTATCATTTTCAAGTTGATGATTGTCAAATTTTAATTCATAAGACAAGCCAGAACAACCACCACTTTTAACGCCAACCCTTACAAAATCTGTTGTTGAATCAAAACCATCAGCTGCCATCATCTCAATCACCTTGTGTTTTGCTATTTCAGATACTTGTATCATAATTATATAGATTCATTCTTAATATATGCAAATATAGATGAAAATAAGAAGAGTTTGAATGAATTATAATAAAAGTTAAATCTAATTTGATAGTTTGACTGTATTTTTTTTGTTAAACAAAAATAATCAATGAGTTACGTTTGGTTGGTATTGATAAATCAAACAGTTATTAACATTATTGTTGAGTTATCAACATAATGTTAACAACTTAATGGGTAAAATATATATTTGTTCAGTAATAAGAGAAAATGAGAAGAATAGAAGAGAATTTGTTTTTTTCAACTAAAAATATATAATTACCCCTTCTAGAGTATTAATTCTAATACTGTGTGGGGTTTTATAGTATAAAATTGTTAAATATTAAAAGTGACTTAGTTTTAAACTAAAGGTCTAATAATATATAAAGAGATTTTTAAATTGAAGAGTAAAAATAAATCAACGATGACCAAGTTAATTAATAGAATAATACTTGTTATTTTTTGTGCTATAATATCAACTACAACAATAGCACAAACCACTTTTACTGAAAGTGCTGCTTTACCAGCTTATAATTTAGATGTTTCAGGGTATAAAGACGGCGTCCATGCTTGGGCAGATTATGATTTAGGGGTTT
>DOIV01000265.1:0-3302 GCA_003511845.1 Flavobacteriaceae bacterium
TGTCATGTACTAAAAAAAATTAACTTAAAAATAGTTTCAAATCTTCAATAGTTTTTTTAGCATTACCTACAAAAAACTCTTTATTTACAATAATTACAGGGCGTTTTAGAAAGGTATATTCATCTAAAATTAACTGTTTGTAGTCTTTTTCTGTTAGGGTTTGATTTTTTAAATTCATTGCCGTATATTTTTTAGAACGCTTGCTAAATAAAACCTCATAGCTTTTGGTTAGTGCATACATTTCTTCTAATTGTGTAACAGTAATTGGTTCTGTTTTTATTTCTTGTAGTATAAACCCTTCTGTATTGATTGATTTCAAGATTCTCCTACAGGTATCGCAAGTTTTTAGATAATAAATTTTTTTCATACATCTAATTTTTATTTCTAAATGTAAAAATAACTTGTTTTCAATTCAAAAAAACATATTTTTACCATAAATATAACTCTGATGGAAAAACAGTTTGAAATATTAAAAGCAAGTCGACTAATTATTTTAAAAGTAATTGAGAGTCTTAGTTTAGATCAACTTAATAAAATTCCTACAGGTTTTAGAAATAATATTGCTTGGAATGTTGCTCACTTATTGGTTACGCATCAACTTTTATTTTATAAATTATCTAGTTTACCAATTGCTGTTAATGATGAAATGGTAAAGAAATATACCAAGGGTACCGCACCAGAAAGTGATATTACCAAACAAGAATTAGAACACATAAAAGAACAATTTTTAAGCTTAGTTGACACTTCTAAAAAAGATTATGATAATAACCTGTTTAAAATTTATCATCCTTATCCAACAAGTGCAAATGTTACTTTAAACACAATAGATGAAGCGATTCAATTCAATAATTTTCATGAAGGATTACATTTAGGTTATATTTTAGCATTAAAAAAATCAGTATAAATTATGGATTATTTTGCAATAGCCACCGTTTTAATTACGCTCTCTGCTGTTTTTGGTTATATAAATGTCCGGTTTATAAAGCTTCCTGATGCTATTGGCCTGATGCTAATAACCATCCTTTTTACTTTAGCCGTTTTGGCGTTGAGTTATTTTGACGACACACTACTTTTAAAAGAGAAAGAGCTCATATCACAAATAGATTTTAAAGTAGTTTTATTAGATATAATGTTAAGTTTTTTACTTTTTGCAGGAGCTTTACATACCAATTTTCAGCAATTAAAAATTCAACGAAAACCAATATTAATTTTTGCAACCTTAGGCACTTTAGTTTCTACTTTTTTGGTTGGGTTTTTTGTTTTTTATATCCTTAAATTTTTAAATTTTGATGTAGATTTTATTTACTGTTTACTTTTTGGAGCCTTGATTTCCCCTACTGATCCTATTGCTGTACTCGGAATATTAAAAAAAGTAGGTGCACCTAAAAAATTAGAAACTAAAATTGTTGGAGAGTCCTTATTTAATGATGGTGTAGGAGTTGTTATTTTCTTAACCATTTATCAGATTGCTAAAGGGTCTAGTGAGGTTTCTGTTGCTCATGTAGCTGAATTATTCTTTGTAGAAGTTATTGGTGGAATCGTTTTAGGTCTTGCCATTGGATGGTTAACCTATAGATTATTAAAAAGTATAAACGATTATGCCATTGAAGTCATTATAACCATTGCTGCTGTTATGGGAGGGACTTTAGTTGCTCAGCATTTTCATCTGTCAGCACCTTTGGCGATGGTTACCGCAGGATTAATTGTTGGTAACGATACGATTCGAAATAGTTCTATGAGTGAAGTAACAGAACAATATGTAGATAAATTTTGGGAATTAATCGATATTCTGCTTAATACTATTTTATTTGTGATGATAGGTATGGAAATACTGGTACTTACTTTTGATGGGAAGTTTATTTTAGCAGGTTTAATTATCATTCCCGTAATATTATTTGCTAGATACTTATCCTTATTGTTACCTATAAAACTGTATGCAAAAAAACTAGATTTTGTACCCAAAACAAACCTAATCATGACTTGGGGAGGTTTACGTGGTGGTATCTCTATAGCTTTAGCTTTAAGTTTAACAGATGTAATGGAACGTGATTTATTTTTAGTAATCACCTATATAGTAGTAGTGTTTTCTATTGTCGTTCAAGGTTTAACCATAGGAAAATTAATCAAAAAATTCACATAAGTTATAAAATATATGAAATTCAATACAAAAACTATTCACGGAGGTCAACAACATGATCCATCAACTGGGGCGGTTATGCCTCCAATATATCAAACTTCTACCTATGCACAAAGTAGTCCTGGTACACATAAAGGCTATGAATATTCAAGAGCTGCAAACCCTACCCGTACAGCTTTAGAAAATAGCTTTGCATCTATAGAAAATGGAACTCATGGTTTTGCTTTTTCTTCGGGTTTATCAGCTATTGATTGTGTATTAAAAATGTTAAATCCCGGAGATGAGATTATTGCTGGTGATGATTTATATGGTGGTACTTATAGAATGTTTACTAAAATGTTTGAAAAGTACGGATTGAAATTCCACTTTGTAAACATGGAAATCCCTTCTAATATTTTACCCCTTATCAATAAAAACACGAAACTTATTTGGCTAGAAACACCTACAAACCCATTGATGAAAATTGCAGATATTCAAGAAATATCAAGTTTAGTAAAAAAAATTGATTCAAATATATTAGTAGCTGTTGACAATACTTTTGCAACACCTTATTTACAACTTCCGTTGGATTTAGGAGCTGACATCGTCATGCATTCTGCAACAAAGTATTTAGGTGGTCATTCAGATATTGTAATGGGTGCTTTAATGGTTAAGGATGCTAAATTGGCTGAAGAACTTCATTTTATTCAATTTGCTGGTGGAGCTGTAGCTGGACCACAAGACTGCTTTTTAGCTCTAAGAGGGATTAAAACATTACATATAAGAATGCAGCGTCATTGTGAAAACGGAATGGCAATTGCTCAGTTTTTAGAGCAACACCCTAAAGTTGCTGAAGTTTTTTACCCTGGTTTAACATCAGATAAAAATCATGCAGTTGCAAAAAAACAAATGAAAGATTTTGGAGGGATGGTCTCTTTCAAATTAAAAGATGAAAGCAGAGCAACTGCTTTTAAAATTTTGGAAAACTTTAAGGTGTTTACCTTAGCAGAATCTCTTGGCGGTGTTGAGAGTTTGGTGAATCATCCAGTAACGATGACACATGCGTCTATACCAGAAAAAGAAAGAGAAATTATTGGTATTACAGACTCCTTAATTAGATTAAGTGTAGGTATTGAAGATATTGAAGACTTATTAAAAGATTTAGAAAATGCCTTAAATAACTAAT
>DOIV01000265.1:3623-10745 GCA_003511845.1 Flavobacteriaceae bacterium
CTAATATTTAGAAAAAGTTTCCATATCAAATACAACTCCAAAACTAAAATAGATCAAAGTATCGTTAAATCTGTTTTCAGTAACAGGTGCATCTAAGCCTTCAAACTTATCTGTGAAGAAATATTGCCAACGAGCGTCTAAAACTAAATCAAACTTATCTAGTTTGTATCTAGTACCTGCACTCATTGTAAAAGAAAAAGTCTGGTCTTTTTCTACATAAACATTATTCTGCCATTTTTGAGGCAATACAGAAGGATTTGTAATCCAATCACCACCATCTGATGTTACTTCTGGAGTAAATATATTATACTGAAGTCCTAAACCAATGTAAGGTGCAAATTTCACATCATCATTAAATAAAAGACCATAATCTTCTAAGTTTTTAAAGTGAAACTCTAAACCTGTACCAAAATTAAGAGACTTTGTCTTTCCTTTCATGTCTCTCAACTTCTGAGCTTCAGAATTAGTAGAACCAGAAGCAGCATAACGCCCTTTATGTTCTAAACTATTGTTAAAATAATAAGATATCTCAGATTTTAATTTAAAGTGGTCTGAAAAAAAACTAGCTCCATTTCTCCAGTTATAATTACTTCCGTAAAAATTTAAATAGTGAACAGCAGCTATACCAAAGCTAGTAGGTGTACTACTTGGTAAGTGATGCCTTTCGCCATAATCTGTTTGTATAGTAACTGGACCCATATTTATGCCAAATTCATGACTTAGCTCTAGCTGTGCAAAAACATTAGTTATAGAAAACAATATAACTACTAAAAATAATTTACGAGTTGATTTCATGTACTTTCCCATTTTGACCGCAATTTACTAAAAAATATGTAAAAACATTAATTAAACTTAATTTCATTAAAAATATTGTTTTACTTTGAGGTAATTATTCATTTGGAATCCAAAAAATTGAATCAAAATTAACAATTTTATTATTTTCAATAATTACACCTTCACTTTCTAGCAATTGTTGCATTAAATTAATTCCATCAAAATGATGCTTGCCAGTTAATAAACCCTGTTTATTTACAACTCTATGAGCTGGCACAGTATCATCATTATGACTAGCATTCATTGCCCAACCAACCATTCTAGCTGATTTTGCAGCTCCTAAATATTTTGCTATTGCTCCGTAAGAAGTCACGCGACCATAAGGAATTTTTCTAGCAACTTTATATACTTTATCAAAATAACCTTCTTCTTTGCTCATTTTAATCAATAACTAAGTAGAAATTATTTATAGTGCGTTCTAAATTTAATATAAGTAATCGCTTTGTTTTGTTCTAAAAATTGTTTTTCATAAAACGTTTTGGTAAGTGTAGCTTCTTCAGGGCTGTGGTTGTTTTTATAAATATGATGATGTGCATAGATAATTTCGTGCTTACCTTCTTGTAGTAAACCTAAGGTATAACCATGTAAAAATTCACTATCGGTTTTTAAATGTACCACTCCTTTATCTATAAGTATTTGTTGATATTTTTTTAAAAATTCTGGATTTGTTAAACGGTGTTTCATCCGTTTAAACTTAATTTGAGGGTCAGGAAAGGTAATCCAAATTTCGCTAATTTCATTTATTGCAAAACATAGATCAATCAGCTCTATTTGAGTCCTTAAAAAAGCAACGTTGGTAAGATTATCTTCTAAAGCTGTTTTAGCTCCACGCCAAAAACGAGCTCCTTTTATATCAACTCCAATATAATTATAGTGTGGATTTTTTCTTGCCAAAGCAATGGTATACTCACCTTTACCACAGCCTAATTCTAAAATAATCGGATTGTCATTCTTAAAAAAAGCATTCCATTTTCCTTTTAAATGAAAACCATCAGAAACTTCTTTTCTAGAAGGTTGAATTACATTTGAAAATGTTTCGTTTTCTAAAAAACGCTTTAATTTATTTTTACTTCCCAAAACAAATGAATTGAATGTTATTCTTCACCAGCCCTATCGTGTTTCACCATCTCACCTAACCAATAGAACAAGAAAATAAAACCAATAGAAACTAAAAAAACACCCATAGTATTTGAAATCCACCAACCGTTCATAAATCTAAAAAAATCATATGGGATAAAAATAAAATCTGTAAAAAAATCACCTATCGCTCTAAAAATATTGTTTGCAATCATATTTAAGTATATTTACACTGCAAAAATATGAAATTATACGAATGATTGCCAATTTTTTTAAAAAATCAACACCTTTAGCTAAACTTTCTATTCTGATTTTACTAACATTAGTTGTTATTATTAACATTTTTCCATTAGAAAATTTTAGTTTGTCATTTTTTTTAGAAAAATTGGCAATTCTGTTTTTTCTTTTGATTAACCTTTATTTAATTCATTTTATTACAAAAAGAAACAAATTAATAAAAGAAAATATTTATGATATTGTACTCATAATTATCTTTATCTCTATGTTTCCTCAGACAACCTTTTATAGTCCTATATTGATATCACATTTTATCTTGTTATTGGCCTTTAGGAGGATTTATAGTTTACGAACTTTAAAAATAACTAAAGAAAAACTATTTGATAGTTCTCTTTATATAGGTATAGCTTCTATAATTTACCCCTGGAGTATTTTTTATTTGATTTTACCTTATACAGCAATTGTTACTTTTAATAAAAGAACCATTAGAAATGTAATCATACCAATAATTGGTTTTACCTGTCCAATTTTTATTTATGGTACTTATTTATTATTAACTGATAACCTTATATTAGAAAGCTCTCCTTTTATTTTTAACCTTTCATTTTACAATTATAATTCTCTTTTACTACTAATACCCATAGCATTAATTTTAGGATTTATAATCTGGACAGTTTTTTCAACAACAATTAAAATTATTACCGTAAATAATGAACTTAAAAATTCATGGTACTTAGTGCTAATTCACTTAATTATTAGTATTTTGATTATCATACCTTCGCCAGTAAAAAACGGAGCAGAATTCTTGTTTTTATTTTTCCCTATGGCTGTTATTTTTACAAATTATCTACAGATGGTAAATGAAAAGTGGTTTAAAGATGTTTTTTTATACTTATTTTTGGCTGTGGCAATTTTTAGAACCTACTTACAGTTTTATTCCGTAGGATAAATCACCTGCATCTCCTAAACCAGGAACAATATAGCCTCTATTATTTATTTTTTGATCTATGGTTGCTATCCATAAATGTGTGTTTTCAGGGAATACCTTTTTAACATACTCAACTCCTTGTGTAGAACCAATAACAGATAGGATATGAATTTGTTTTGGTATGCCATGCTTTTTTATGGCTTTTAAAGTGTTTTCAAGTGTTTTACCAGTAGCTAACATCGGATCTATTAGAAGTAACACTTTATTATTTATAGAAGGCGATGCTAAATAATTTACAATAACTTCAAAAGCATTCTCATTATTTGGATGATGTCTATACGCTGAAATAAATGCATTTTCTGCTCCATCAAAATAATTTAAAACACCTTGGTGTAATGGTAAACCTGCACGTAAAATGGAACACAATACAAGATTATCCTTTGGTAAAGAGATGTTTTTATCGCCCAAAGGTGTTTGCACAGTTTTATGGGTATAATTTAAGGTTTTGCTTAACTCATAACTTAAAATTTCACCTATACGTTCAATGTTTTTTCTAAAACGCATAGCATCTTTTTGAATAGTAACATCTCTTAGTTCTGAAATGAACTGATTTATAATAGAGTTCTCTTCTTTAAAATTATGGATAATCATGAAAATAGTCTTTTAACAAAAATACAATTTTAGACTGAAATTTCTATAAAATTTAATCTTAAAAAACTTAAATTAATATTTGAAAAATATGTACCTTTACTTCATTAATCATAAAACAAAATTAAAAATTATGGGATTATTTTCATTTATTAAAAATGCAGGAGCCAAAGTTTTTGGTATCGGCAAAACAACAGAAGAAGAAGCTGCTGAAGATGCAGCAAAAGCTGCTGAACTTGGCAAGATGAAGGCTTTAAAATTGGTAAATGCAGTTGAAGCTTTAGGGTTTAGCGTAACTGATTTAGACATTACGGTAGATGGCGATTTAGCAACAATTTACGGTCAAGCAGAAAATCAAGCAACCAGAGAAAGAACTGTATTAGTCGTTGGAAACACTGAAGGTATTGCTAGTGTAGACGATAGAATGACAACAGCTGTTCAAGAACCAGAAGCTCAATTTCACACTGTAGTTAGTGGTGATACTTTAGGTAAAATTGCAAAAACATATTATGGCAATGCAATGAAATACCCTGAAATTTTTGAAGCTAATAAACCAATGCTTGCTCACCCTGACAAAATTTATGTAGGTCAGGTGTTACGTATTCCTGCATTGGATTAAACATTTAAGATTCATTTAAAAAGCCTCTTAACGGAGGCTTTTTTTATATTAGAATGTGTGTTTTTGAAAGTTTGAAAGAACTTTATTTTTCAAAAAACACTTTTAGTGCAGCAACATCATAAGGTTTAGCAATAATTTTTTTATCAGTATCTAAAATATAAAATGACGGAGTGCTATTGACTCCATATTCAACAGCAAATTGGTTTTTCCACTTGTTAGCACCGTAGATATGGATAAAATCTTTGAAATTTAGACTGATATCTTTCCAATCAGCTTTAGATTCTTCTGTTTCTAAACCAATAGCAATAACTTTAGTTTTGGGTTTATCTTTTAAAAAGTTAAAAAGAATAGGCATTTCTTTTAAGCAATGACCACAAGATGAGCTCCAAAAAACAACCACAAAATAGTCATGTTTTGTCAAACTATAAAGGTCTTTTTCAAGCTTGTTTTCTGTCCATAAAATATTTGGAGCTTTGTTACCAACTACAGTTTTTAGTTGTAATTCAATATCTTTTCTAAAGGCTACATCTTGTAATGACGCAGGCAGTTTTTGATAATAATTTTCCAATATATATTTTGCCAAAGGTATATTTTGTTGTTGCGTAAAATTGTAAAGTAAGCCTTCTTGAACGTCTCTAGCTAAATTTAAGTTGTCTCCAATATTGCTAATAACAGTAGCGATAGCATCTTTTTGTAATTTAATATTGGTTTCTGCATCTTCTGAACGGTTGATATAAAAAATATAGTCCGTTATTTTATCACTAATAAAAGTAGAATTTAAGAGAGTTTCATCATTAAAATCTATAAAATCAAAGAAATGAGTTTTAATACTATTTAGATAATCTTGAGGGTTGTCAAAAGGTTTTTCAGGGTAATATGTTGCACTAGCCTTGATAAAATGATAAGCCAATTTACCTTTTGATGTTAACTCAAAATGTTGTTGTGTTTTCGTTAAGTCAGTTTGTTGTTGCTGATAAAGAGTTTTAATGGTATCTTTTTCAGATGAATTAAAATAGGCAACTTGTAAAGAGTCTAATTTCTCTTGTGTTGATGATATTTCCTTTAAATAGTTTTGATAAACTATATTTTCTTCAGAAGTTTTAAATTCAATGCCTTTTTTAGGGTATTTAGGATGAAATTTAAAAACAATATCTTCATTATTATAAAGCACATCAACAAACAATCGACTCTCTAAATCATATACCATGCGGTAAACGCCTGGTGTTGCTGACTCAGGCAAAGTAAAAGAAAACGATCCGTTTGTAATGTCTGCATTTGCAATATAATTTTGCTTAGAACCTTGTAATTGGTATAAGATTATCCATTCATAACTACCCAGAGCTCCCATAGTACCTTTAATGGTGTGCTGTGCATTTAAAGTTGTAGTCAACACTATTAATACTAACACTATTTTTTTTAACATGTTTGTTATTATTATTGTTTAAATGAATGATGCAAAAATTAAACCAAAACAAAAGTACAGAATTTTTAAAACAAAAATTTGTGTAGTTTTGGTAGAAATGAAACTCAATGAATTTTAAAAATAAAATAATTTGGATAACTGGAGCCTCTTCTGGAATCGGTAAAGCAATAGCTTTAGCATTTTCTGAACAAGAATCAAAACTTATTCTTTCTTCACGAAACCTTGAAAAGTTAGAAGAAGTCAAACAGTTATGTGCTTATCCTGATCAAGTAAAATTGTTAAAAGTTGATTTAGATGATTATCATAATTTTGACCCATTAGTACAAGAGGCAATTTTACTTTATAATGGAATTGATATTTTAATCAATAACGGTGGTATCAGTCAACGCTCATTAGCTATTGAAACAAAAATTACTGTTGATACTCGTATTTTTAATACCAATTATTTTGGAACTATTGCTTTAACCAAAGCTTTGCTGCCTTATTTTGTAGCTAAAAAAGAAGGACATTTTGTGATCATTACCAGTGTTGTTGGTAAAATAGGAACACCTTTACGATCATCTTATGCAGCATCAAAACATGCTTTGCATGGTTTTTTTGACAGTTTACGTGCCGAAATTCATGACGATAATATTGCAGTGACATTAATTTGCCCAGGGTTTGTAAAAACAGATGTTTCTAAAAATGCCCTTACAGGGGATGGTTCTCGACAGAATACCATGGATAAAAGCACTGAAAACGGACTCGCTACTGAATATTTTGCAAAAAGAATGCTAAAAGCTGTGGCTAGAAAAAAACAAGAAGTTGTTATTGGGGGTAAGTTAGAAGTGTTAGCGGTGTATTTGAAACGGTTTTCCCCTAAGGTTTTAGCCAAACTTATTAGAAAAGCAAAAGTAACCTAAAAGCTAAAAAATCCTTTTCACTATATTTGTAAGAATAGAAAAATAAAAAAATGGACATATTTTCCTCAAAAAAATTAGAAAAAATTTTACCTAAAATAAAAGTAATATTAGAAGAACGAATTTATCCATTAGAGAAAAATTATTTAAACTTGCCTTTTAATGAAGTAGCTGATGAGTTAGAGAAAATTAGAGAGATTGTAAAAAAAAAAAGGATTGTGGAACACTCATTTGAGTGAAAATCATGGAGGCTTAGGCTTTAGTTTGGTTGAATTCGGACAAATAAGCGAATTGTTAGGGACTTCTCCTTATGGGCATTATTGTTTCAATTGTAATGCACCAGATATTGGCAATCAAGAATTGTTGCTAGTGTCAAGTCAAGTTTGATTCGGCGTAATTTTGTATCTTTGTAAAAAACATGTCAATAAGATACAAGATTACTTTAAGCAAAACAGAA
>DOIV01000227.1:0-5718 GCA_003511845.1 Flavobacteriaceae bacterium
GTTTAGTGTTTTATTGAAAAACGACTAGAAACACCTTATAACTATCTTAAAAACTCACTTTTAAAATTGGTGATAAATAAACAGTCTCCGCCCCATCTAATGTATAAACCATTTTACCTCTTAACCCTAATTCTAAATATTCTCTAATAGGAAAATAATAGTCTAAAGATAAAGACAAACCTAGATTATCTGCTCGTTGTTTGTCATTGTTCAATGCATAAATTTGGTTTACCCCATCAATATTAAACCTAAGAGTATTTAAATATGTTTGAAAATAAAAAACACCTAACGTTAAGTGAAACTTGTTTTTAAATTGTTTTCTAAAGTGAACCTCATAAAAATTCTTTTGCCTACTTATTCTGTAATTATCAAAACTTAAACCAGAATTTGACACAGTTGATAAAATATTTTTATCTATATTTTTTACATGTAATTGTTTTGTAAAAGCAACACCAATAAATCTATTTTTTGGTAAAGCATAATCTAATCCAAACTCCATAACAGAGCCAAACATAGGCCCGCTTAAATCAACTGAAAAACTTGCTTCTGCTTCATAAAAACTATCATAAGACAAACCATACACAGCAGTTACTTCATAACGATTACCTTTATGTTGTTGTGAAAATGTTAATACTGTAAATTTCAATGCTAAAATTAAAAATAAATACTTCATGTTTTTTAGATTAGAATTTTATACCAAAAATAATGGCAATATTATAATAATTAGGAATTTCAGGAGTTGAATTGAATTTTTTATCAGATAATTGAGAAAAATGAGCATTCAAATCTAAACCAATAATATAATTTTTTGTTAAAGAATAATTAGTTTGAATACCTGGGCCAATAAAGAAACTTGAAAAACTATCTTCAAGTAAAGAACTTTCATATGAATAAATCTCTTCAGTTTGTGGATTATAATTAAAATCTTCCACTTCAAATATTGATGCTTTTGAAAAGAAATACCCTAAAGAAAAATTAAATGAAAAAAACCACTTTTTATTATTAATAAAAGCATAATGTATTTTTGCACCCAAAGAGTGCGTATAAATATCAGACCAAGCAGAATTTGAAATTATACTATATCCCTTTTGTGATAAAAGATATCTCTTTAACTTAATTTTATCATTAAAAAAAACAGGGTAACTATTACTTTTAGCAAAAGTATAAAATGGCTCATAAGCAAAATTTTCAGCAAATCTATTCTGAAAATTAACCGAAACTGAAAAAGTATTTAAATTTTTATTGAGATCTGGATACCACGGCTTACCAATAGTAACAAAAATAACCTTACGTTTATTGATTTCTTGACAAGAAAAAATAGTGCTTTTGAATAAAAAAATAAAAAATAAGAGTACTTTCATTTTTATGTCAAATTTAATAATAAAATCTGAACAAGTATATTTTATGTTCAGATTTTATTGCTTAGTTGTAAATTATATCTTTTAAGGAGTTAGATCAGTATGCCAAAATTTCATGTAATAATCAACAATATCAACTCTTTTCATATTGTAACTAACACCATTGTCAGATTTAGTTTTTCCAGTTATTCCATTCCCAACAATTGTTGATAAAATAAACCTTCTAGACATCTCTGATTTAGTCCTATACTTTGCATTATCCTCTCTTAATGTAACTTTTGTTGATGTTGTTACTTCTGTCGTAGGTTTAACATTACCTTGTGCATCTATTTTAAGCCCTGATTTCACACTCACAGTAGTCTCTCCGCTTCCAAGCCAATGATGTCTAGAAAAAACAGCCATAACTTGTGTGTTTTCAGACATGTTCCAATCGGGATCAAATTCTGCATCAAAAGTTACCCATCGTAATTTTCTTTTTAAATATTTTCTTTTAATACGAATTTTTTTAACAGGAAATGCTTTTGCACCTGCAACTAAAATTCCTTTTTCTCTAATTATTGTGCCATCAGGAGACCCTCTAAGAAAAGATAATTTTAGGTGAGTTCCTCCAAAACGCATCCAACGAGTACCATTTACTCTAATTGCAGGAATTCTAGCAGAAATAATATCATTTTCAGGAACTAAATTGTGATTTACATTATAGGTTAGTAATTTTGGACTACCCGTATATGGCGGTAAATCCGATATTGGATCTCCATCATCCCAATCACATGGCCTACCTGGCAAATCACAATCATCAATTGGAGCAATTATAAAAACAGGATTATCATCTATAAAATCGTTATTTATATTCTCTTTAATTATATACCTCTCTGAATTTGATTTAAACTGAAAACTTTCATTTGTTTTAGAACCATTTAATGGGTCATAGGATACATAATATTGATTAACAGCATTGGTGTTGTTTTCAAAATCTTCATCAGACGGATAAAAAATTTGTAATTCTTTATCTACTAAAAGTTTTGCTAAATCATCTGCAATACTTGAAGGTGTAGATTTCTTTACTAGATCAGTATCTATTACTAAATTTTTACTTAGTGAGGTATATAACTCTTGATTGTTTTTAAATTCTTCAAACAAAGCATTCTTAAAAATATTTTTTGAATCTTTTGATTTGTTTAGAAATTGAATACTTTAATTTCATCTTTTTTAAGTTTTTCTTTTTCATCAAGTAAAAATGCGAAACTAACCATATCACCATCTTGTTCTATTTGTTTCATTTTTGATAGAACATCTTTTTTTACTTCATTATTAGATATTAATTTTCCAAATAAAATAGATGTTTCTCGAAGTATTTTCTGATCTTCTGTCGATTATAGCTTCAAAACACCTATATCATCTTCACTTTTTGTACAAGATGCAATAAGCACTAAAGACATTATCCCTAAAAAAGGGATTTTAAAATTTTTCATAATTCTTGAAGGTTAAAATGTTATTATAAAATAACACTATTGGTTAAAATAATCCTTAATTTATTTTAAGTCATTTAAGTTTATGACCGTTAATTGTAATTACTCTACAAATCTCACCATATTAATCCTACCAGTCAATACCCTAAAAGTTCTAAATTAGAACTTTTAGGGTGTACTAAAGTTTAATGTTTTTTGCAATTGTGATTAAATATATCTAGTTCTACTGCGAATTTTATGAAAAAATTAAATTTACTATTTACAACTTTTACAATACTATTACTTGTTGGATGCAAAGAAAAGTTACAAGAGAAAGAAGTTACACAATATGCTATAAAAAAAGGTGATATCGTTAATACTATTATTAATGATGAAGATGATTATTATCATATCAATTTTAGTTCGTATCCAAGTAATGATAAAACTTTACCAATTGGTGTTTTCGATTCTGGAACTGGCGGATTAACCGTGTTAAAAGCTATTGTAAATTACGACCAAAATCAAAACGAATCCCTTGAAAAAGGAAGTGATGGAGTATTAGATTTTAATAAAGAATCTTTTATTTATCTAGGCGACCAAGCGAATATGCCTTATGGTAATTATTCAAAAGAAAACAAAGTAGATTTATTAAAAGAACACATTATTAAAGATGCACAATTCTTATTAGGAAGTAAGTATTATTCAAACACAGAAGACACTTATGTTAATACGGATAAGAAACCCATAAAAGTCTTAGTGATTGCATGTAATACGGCAACTGCTTATGGTAAAGAATACATAGAAGAATTTTTGCTAAAAGCCAATTCAGATATAAAAGTTATTGGCGTTATAGATGCAGGCGTAAGAGGTGTTTTAGAAAGTCTTAAAAAAGATGAAGATGCTATTATTGGTGTATTAGCAACAACAGGTACAGTTGCTTCTAAAGGCTACCATAATACCATTATAAAATTTAAAAATAAACTTGATTATACTGGTAACATTGAAGTGTTCTCTCAACGAGGAATAGGTATTGCAGAAGCTGTTGATGAAGATCCTAATTATTTCAATAAAAATTTAAAAAAACCTCGTAAAGATTATAAAGGTCCGGGTTTGGATGGCGATGTGCAAATTGATAAAACGCTTTTTGATATTTATAATTTCGATTTTGATAATAATAAAATGTTATGCGATACTGAAAAATCAGATGATTGCTCTATACTTCAAATTAACGATGCTCAAAATTATGTACGTTACCATTTAGTGACCTTGTTGGAGAAAATCCGTAAATCAAAAACTACGAATAAATTAAAATCTATTATTTTAGGCTGTACACATTATCCATATTTGACCGATGAAATCAGTTTAATTTTAAAAGAGTTGTACAGTTATAAAGGTAAAGATGGACAATATTTGTACAGAAAATTTATGGTTGAAAATATTAATTTAATTGACCCTGCTGTTGATACAGCTAAAGAATTGCATGAATATTTAAAAAAAGAAGCTTTATTTAATCTTAATGGTAACATAAAGGATAGTGAATTCTATATTAGTGTAGTTAATAAAGACAATGGTAACAATAAAATTGATGAACAAGGACGCTTTCCTTACGATTATAAATATGGTAGAAATGCTGGTGAAATTCAAGAATATGTAAAAGTGGTGCCGTTTAGCAGAAATAATATTTCTGATGATATCTTAACACGTTTTCAAGAACAAATACCTTATGTATATCAGCTGATGCAAAATTTTAACGAAAATAATAGTAAAACAAAAAGTATTAAACAAAAAGATAAAATTTAAGATTTTTAAAAAAGTAGCACAAATATGGTTTGTTTTTTTTTCGATAGCTGCTTTTTCTCAAACAGCAACTGGAACTATTGATAATTATGTAGGAGCTATTATAGATAATGCTCCAGGTAATTCAGGAGATAACTATAATGAGCCAAACACTACTGAATTGAATACTTGGAATGACATTGTAACCAGTATATTAAGTGAAAATATTTCAACAGCAAGGACAAGTGCCAATATTATAAATTATAAGTTAACAGAGTTTACAGATACATCTATCTCTCCCAATCAAGTGTTTTATGTTTTAGAAGAGAAAAGTCCGCAGTCTAATTATTGGGGAACATATGTGTTTAGTAAAACGCCAACTAGAAATAATTTAATCATTCAAGCACCACATTCTAAATACGACACGAATACAGGAAAACAAGCTGTTTACTGTTTTAAAAATTTGGTAGCTAAAGCTCTTTTTATCAATGGTACACATCGTTGTAATAGTAATAATTTTTCATCGTGTTCAGGTACAACAAGCGTTTGTGGTTCAAGTGATTCTTATCGTGTTTCTGATATGGCACATACAACTACTTCTATGTTTCAAAAAACAACTGAAAATTTATTTAATGCCATTTCAAACTCTGTTTTTATACAATTACATGGTTTTGGTAAAAAATCAACAGATCCATATGTGATTATGAGTAATGGTACTCGTGAAATACCTACTATAGATTACGCAACACTAATTAAAGAAACTCTTTTAATTGAGGATAATTCGTTAACTTTTAAACTAGCTCATGTCAATACCAGTTGGAATCGGCTTATAGGGTTTACAAATACACAAGGAAGATTAATAAATAGTTCTTCTGACCATTGTAATGCATCGGCAACCACAACTTCTGGAAGATTTATACATATTGAGCAAGAAAAAACGAAACTAAGAGACAACGAAAATGATTGGATGAAAATGAGTAATGCTCTGAAAAATGTATTTCATAGTACATTAGGAGTTGAAGATTATGATTTAAATAAACTTATTTCTGTTTATCCGAATCCAACTTCTGGAAGAGTTTATATAAGTGGAAAACAAATTAATCATATTGAGGTATATAATGTCTATGGTCAAAAAA
>DOIV01000227.1:6085-12938 GCA_003511845.1 Flavobacteriaceae bacterium
AAAATTAAAACGAATCAAGGATTGGTATCAAAAAAAATAATTCTTTTTTGATAGTGTAAAATTTAATCAAAAATATAAATCAAAAAAAGCTACACATTTGTGTAGCTTTTTTAGCTCCTCCTCAAAGACTCGAACTTTGGACCCTCTGATTAACAGTCAGATGCTCTAACCAACTGAGCTAAGGAGGAATTTATTTCCTATATAAGGAGTGCAAATATAATCGTTTTTATATTTACTGCAAGTGTTTGAAATCTTTTTTTTTAAATTTATCTATTTATCAATAACAACACAATAAATACAATGTTATTTAACTAAAAATTGTATTTTTGTTACTCAGACAAAAAAACAATCTTTTAATGGATAGGTTTTCCTTTTTAAATGCTGCACATACAGGTTTTATTGAAGATTTGTATCAGAAATACTTAACAAACCCAGATTCCATTGAGCCCAGTTGGAGAAGTTTCTTTCAGGGCTATGATCTGGCTAATGCAGATTATTCTTTAGACGATGAAGAACAAGTACAAACTACTACTGAAGTTCCAGCACATGTACATAAAGAATTTCAGGTTATTGAATTGATGAACGGATATCGTTCGCGTGGACATTTATTTACAAAAACAAACCCAGTAAGAGAACGTAGGCAATATCAGCCAACATTGGCGATAGAAAATTTCGGACTTACACAAAACGATTTAGAAACTGTTTTTGATGCGGGTGAAGTATTAGGAATTGGTAGTGCAACATTGCAAGAAATCATTCGTAATTTAGAAGCTATTTATTGTGACTCTATTGGTATTGAATACATGTATATTCGTAAGCCAGAAGAGATAAAGTGGTGGCAAGATAGATTGAATGAAAATGATAACCATCTTAATTTCAGCGTAGAAAAGAAAAAACACATTCTTTCAAAACTAAATCAAGCAGTTACTTTTGAACAATTTCTACAAACAAAATATGTAGGTCAAAAACGCTTCTCTTTAGAAGGCGGAGAAACATTAATTCCTGCTTTAAGTAATTTGTTGTTTTATGCAGTTGAAAAGTTTCAATTGGAAGAGAGTGTTATTGGTATGGCACACAGAGGTAGATTAAATACCTTAATTAATATTTTTAGAAAACCAGTTAGAGAGCTTTTTTGTGAGTTTGAAGGAAAAGATTTTGATGATGATGATCTTGATGGAGATGTAAAATATCATTTAGGGGTTACTCTAAATAAAACCTATCAAAACGGAAAAGATATTAAAATGAATTTAGTGCCAAATCCTTCGCATTTAGAAACAGTTAACACTGTGGCTGAAGGAATAACGCGTTCTAAAATTGATCGAAAATATAAAGGTGATACCTCAAAGATATTACCTGTAATAATTCATGGAGATGCTGCTATTGCCGGTCAAGGTGTAGTGTATGAAGGTGTTCAGATGAGTAAATTAAAAGGATATTCAGTTGGAGGTACTATTCATATCGTTGTAAATAATCAAATTGGTTTTACAACAAATTATTTAGATGCAAGATCAAGTACTTATTGTACAGATGTCGCCAAGGTAACATTATCGCCAGTTTTACATGTAAATGCTGATGATGTTGAGGCTGTTGTACATGCTACAGAAATGGCATTAGAATTTAGAATGCGTTTTAAAAGCGATGTATTTATTGATTTATTAGGGTATCGAAAATATGGTCATAACGAAGGTGATGAACCGCGTTTTACACAACCTAAATTATATAAAGCCATTGCAAAACATGACAATTCTAGAGAGATTTATACGCAACGCTTGATAAAAGAAGGAGTTATAGATGGTGCTTATGATAAAAAGATAAAAGCAGATTTTAAAACAATGCTTGAGAATCAATTTGAAATGTCTAAAAGAGACAGTACATCGAGTGTTAAACCTTTTATGGAGAGTACTTGGAAAGGGTTTTCTCGTAAAGGTATTGAAGAAATGTTAGAACCAATTGATACTAGTTACAAAGCTGAAAAATTAAAAAATATTTCCAAAACTGTTTCTACTACACCAGAAGGAGTGAAATTTTTAAGAAAAGCAGAACGAATTTTGTCTGGTAGAGCAAAAATGATAGAAACCAATGCGATTGACTGGGGGTTGGCTGAAACTTTAGCATATGGTTCTTTATTAGAAGAAGGGTATAATATCCGTATTTCTGGTCAAGATGTAGAAAGAGGTACTTTTAGTCATCGTCATGCCATTTTACGTGATGAAATTTCTGAAGAACGAATTAATTTATTAAATACAAACCCTGCTAATAAAGGAGAGATGTTTATCTATAATTCTTTATTGTCAGAGTATGGAGTTTTAGGATTTGATTATGGGTATGCCATGGCAAACCCAAATACTTTAACCATTTGGGAGGCTCAGTTTGGCGATTTTTCTAACGGAGCTCAAATTATGTTTGATCAATACATCTCTGCTGCAGAGGATAAATGGAAATTGCAAAACGGAATTACAATTTTATTACCTCATGGTTATGAAGGTCAAGGCTCTGAACATTCTTCAGCTAGAGTAGAACGTTATTTACAGTTATGTGCAAATGACAATATGAATGTTGCAAATTGTACAACGCCAGCTAATTTTTTCCATCTGTTAAGAAGGCAGCAAAAAAGAGATTTTAGAAAACCTTTAATTGTATTTACACCCAAGAGCTTATTACGTCATCCAAAAGTGGTATCTAATTTGGATGATTTTTCTAATGGTGAGTTTCATGAAGTCATTGACGATACAGTTGCTCCTAAAAAAGTAAAAAAATTAGTTTTTTGTACTGGTAAGTTCTATTACGATTTGTTAGCTCAGAGAGAGAAACTACAAAGAGAAGATATTGCTTTGGTTAGAATTGAACAGCTATTCCCTCTACATAAAGAAAAGATACAAGCTGTCATATCTAGGTATAAAAATGCAGAAAAATATATATGGGCACAAGAAGAGCCTGAAAATATGGGAGCGTGGAGTTATATGTTGCAACGTTTTGGTTTGGTAAAATTAGAGGTGATATCTAGGCCATTTTATTCTGTGCCAGCCGCAGGTTCTAGTGCAAGATTTAAAAGAAGACATCAAAAAGTTATAGATAAAGTATTTGAATAGTCAGTTTTTTTATCTTCTCATCCTTAAGTGTCGGGAGAAAAAAACTGAAAAAGGATAATCAAATATGATCATATTATAAAATAGAAATATTGAAAATGCTTTGAATTCCTTCCCTTTGGGAAGGTTAGGATAGGCTTAAAAGATTTAGACATGATTTTAGAAATGAAAGTTCCTTCTCCGGGAGAATCAATTACAGAAGTAGAAATAGCAACGTGGTTGGTTGAAGATGGAGATTATGTAGAGAAAGACCAAGCCATTGCAGAAGTAGATTCTGACAAAGCAACGTTAGAATTGCCTGCAGAAGAAAGTGGTATTATAACACTTAAAGCTGAAGAAGGTGATGCTGTTGCAGTTGGTGCTGTGGTATGTTTGATTGATACTGAAGCTGCAAAACCAGAAGGAAGTGGTCAGTCAACTATCAAGACTGAACAATCTTCAGAACCCGAAACTTCAAATCCGAAACCTGAGACGACTTACGCTACAGGAACTGCTTCACCAGCTGCTAAAAAAGTATTGGCTGAAAAAGGAATTGCTGCCAATACCATTAAAGGTACTGGTAAAGACGGAAGAATTACTAAAGATGATGCAATAAATGCAGTGCCAAGTATGGGTACGCCTATAAAAGATAGTACTAGAGGAGGTGATCGTAAAAAGCTGTCAATGTTACGTCGTAAAGTTGCTCAACGTTTGGTTGCTGTTAAAAACGAAACAGCAATGCTGACGACTTTTAATGAAGTAAACATGCAGCCAATTTTTGATCTTCGTAAAAAATATAAAGAAGATTTTAAGACCAAACATGGCGTAGGTTTGGGTTTTATGAGTTTCTTTACCAAAGCAGTGGTAAGAGCCTTGAAAATGTATCCTGATGTAAATTCTATGATTGATGGCGATTTTAAAGTGTCTTATGATTTTCAAGATATTTCTATTGCGGTTTCTGGACCTAAAGGATTAATGGTACCAGTAATTAGAGATGCTCAAAAATTGACTTTTAGAGGGGTTGAAGCAGAGGTAAAACGTTTAGCTATCCGTTCTAGGGATGGTGACCTTACCATTGATGAAATGACTGGAGGTACTTTTACCATTACCAATGGAGGTGTATTTGGTTCTATGTTATCAACACCAATTATTAATCCGCCTCAAAGTGCAATTTTAGGAATGCATAATATCGTAAACCGACCAATGGCAGTTGATGGTAAAGTAGTTATACAACCCATTATGTATGTTGCTGTATCTTACGATCATAGAATTATTGATGGAAAAGAATCTGTTGGATTTTTAGTAGCCATCAAAGAAGCTCTAGAAAACCCTGTAGAAATTTTAATGGATAACGATGTTAAGAAGGCGTTGGAAATGTAGTTTTTTTTAATAATTTATATAAAACAAAACCCTAAAATCATAAGTATTAATTTTAGGGTTTTGTTTTATAGTTTTAATAACCTGAGTTTGAACTCAGGTTATTAGGTTACAAACCTATTACTAAAGTAGCTGTAATTTTTCCTGTATTCATATCTAGTTCAGCAGCGTCTAATTCTTTTACAAATCCGTAGACACCTGTATGACTACTTCTTTGATAAGCCAAATCTAATTTGGTATTGCCAAACTTAAAGCCTGTACCTAATGAAAATCCTGTAACATGATCGGTATTAATAGCAGCTGTAAAAGGACTTTGCTTATAAAAATAACCACCTCTTAAGCTAACAATCTTGCCAACACGCCATTCAGTACCTAATCTGATTTCTGAAGTGTTTTGTAAATCTTTTGAAAAAGATTTATTTGATTCAACAAACTCACTTGTAGGTTTTAATTTGGTCTTCGTATAATTTTTTAATGTATAATCTAAACTGATGAGACCTTCTTTTCCAAAAATATAAGCGACACTAGCTGTTGCTTTAGCAGGAGTAACTATATCATACTCAAAAACATTTACTTTTGAATTTTCTGGTTCATGATAAATACTAGAATTATTACTTACTTTAATTTCTAAATCTTCGGTAAACTCTTCTGTTAAATTATACCAAATTGGGGTTTGAAAAGATAAACCTAATCTTAATTCTTGAGTTGGTTTTGCAATAATACCAATATTTAAACCAGCACCTTGCCCGTAGGTTTTTAATTCTTGTTGAAATGAAGCGTCTAGCAAATTACCATTATTATCATTACCAGAATGCTCGAACAACCCTTTTTGATAATATTCTAATCTGTGCGTTACTATGCCTAAACCAATATGTAATTTCTCATTGTATTGAGCTGCAAAAGAAATGGTAGTTCTTTCATTTTGACCATCTGTATAGTTTCCAAAAAATTGACCATCTACATTATCATAAAAAATGTCATTGGTATTGTCATTATCATAATTTAAAAAAGGATCAAGACTTAGATTACTAGTGTTAGATGGGCCAATAATAAAATTGGAGAGACCGCTATTTCCATTGACAATGTAGTCGTTTTCAAAATTTTTAGCCACAGAATAGTTGATGCCTAAAGCAAATTTTGTCCAATTTAAGCTTATAGGGTTGTTAAAAACTAATACGGCACCCGCTTGAGTCATATTCAAATAACTATCACTGTTGGCTGTACTTGTGCCATAAAAGCTAGTTGAAATATCGGTATTTCTTAATCCTAATGTTATGGCAGCTTCTGTATGATTGAATACAGCTAAACCAGCAGGGTTAATGTCTGCAGCAGACAAATCACCACCTAAGGCTCCAAAAGCACCGCTCATGGCGTTGAATCTTGCGGTTCCGTTATTTTCTTCGTCAGAAAACAATATCGCTCCGTCAAAATAACTTATTGTTTGAGCGTTTATTGCTATAGAGGATAGTAATAACCCTCCTATTAAAAATAGAATTTTTTTCATTTTTTTTGTATTTTTTTGTGAGATTCTGAAAACTAAATTTTCAGTTTTGTGTTAAATCATTCCCGTACTTGTTTAAAAGAACGGGATGATTTTTAAATTGTTAACGTCTTCTAGATCCGCTACTTCTAGATGGAGATGACGACCTTGAAGAAGAACTACTTCTTGATGGACTATAGCTTCTTGAAGGAGCACTACTTCTAGTTCTACTTGAAGATGAGCTTCTAGATGGAGAAGTTGTTCTTGTTCTACTTTGAGTACTTCTGTTTGCAGGTCTTCTAGTGGTAGAGCGAGTACTTGTACTTCTTCTTACATTGCTAGACCCATTTGAGCGTGTTGTAGTACCTCTTCTGATACCAGAGTCTCTAGGAGTGTGATTTCTTCTTACAGAAGAGTTGTCTCTAGATGTGTTAGACCTTCTTGTAGGTGTGCTATTACGCCTAACTGTAGAGCTTCTTTGAATACCAGAGCTTCTTGGTGTGTGATTTCTTCTTACAGAAGAGTTATCTCTAGATGTATTTGACCTTCTAGTAATTGAAGAGTTATTGCGTCTGACATCTGTAGAGCTTCTTCTTGTGCTTGTAGAACGTCTTCTGTTTGCATCATTTAAATTTCTATTTGTAGTAGAAGATCTTCTAGATGTTACTCCTGTAATTCTTCTAGACGCATCATTAGTTGTTGATAATCTTCTGCTGTAAGCACTTCTGTTTCCTAATCTGCTAGTATTGTTAGCGTATCTTCTTCCGTAATTATAATTGTTGTAACAATAATTGTTATAGCCATTTCCATAATAATAAGGGTTGTAAAACCTGTTGTTCCATCCAAATCCGTTATTCCATCCAAATCCATTATTCATTCCCCACCTATTCATTCCCCATCTACTCATTCCCCAATGGTTATTCCATCCGAA
>DOIV01000227.1:13316-26856 GCA_003511845.1 Flavobacteriaceae bacterium
CCATTGTTCCAACCAAACCCACTATGAATATTTACAGTAACATTATCTGTATACTCCCAAGGAGAATTCCCTGTGTTAATACCCTCTTCATAATATTCACCATCATCATAACTATAAGAGTCAACATCTGTAAAAATATCATTTTCACCAATATCTTCATATTTATCAGCTTCTCTTTTAAAATAGTCTTGATATTTATTACTTTCTGGCTGCGTTTCTTCTACAGCAACTTGCCTTGTAGTGTTGTTAGAAGCGTATATTCCGTCATCATCATAAGTGGTATTTTGATAAGTGCCACATGATGTTAAACCTAAGAATACCAATCCGATTAAGGAGAAGTAGAACGTTTTTTTACTGGTATTATTTTTATTTTTCATATTGGGTAATATTTAATGGTTCTAAGTTACAAAATATAATTAGTTTTGCAATACATATATTTTGTGTTAATCTTATCACAATTTCTGTGCCAAAACAAACTTATGGGTAAAAATTTAACGAAAAGAACAGAAGATTATTCTAAATGGTATAATGAATTGGTCGTAAAAGCCGATTTAGCTGAAAATTCAGGAGTAAGAGGTATGATGGTTATTAAACCTTACGGATTTGCTATTTGGGAGAAAATGCAAGCGGAACTAGACAGAATGTTTAAAGAAACAGGACATGAAAATGCATATTTTCCATTATTGATACCAAAATCTTACTTTAGTAAAGAAGCAAGTCATGTAGATGGCTTCGCTAAAGAATGTGCCGTAGTTACTCATTATAGGTTGAAAAATGATGAAAATGGTAAAATAGTAGTTGATGAAAAAGCCAAACTTGAAGAAGAACTAATCGTTAGACCAACTTCTGAAACCATTATCTGGGATACCTATAAAAGATGGATTCAATCGTACAGAGATTTACCTTTACTTATAAATCAATGGGCGAATGTTGTTCGTTGGGAAATGCGGACGCGATTATTTTTAAGAACTTCTGAGTTCTTATGGCAAGAAGGTCATACCGCACATGCAACAAAAAGTGAAGCAATCACAGAAGCTGAACAAATGCAAAGAGTATATGCTGATTTTGCAGAAAATTTTATGGCCATGCCTGTTATTAAGGGTACAAAAACGGATTCAGAACGTTTTGCTGGAGCCTTAGAAACTTATACTATTGAAGCATTAATGCAAGATGGTAAAGCATTGCAAGCAGGGACGTCACATTTTTTAGGTCAAAATTTTGCCAAAGCTTTTGATGTGAAATTTGCAACCAAAGAAGGAAAGAAAGAATATGTATGGGCAACATCTTGGGGAGTTTCAACGCGATTAATGGGAGCTTTGATTATGACACATTCTGATGATTTCGGATTGGTATTGCCACCAAAATTAGCTCCAATACAAGTCGTTATCGTTCCTATATATAAAGGGGAAGAGCAATTAAATACTATTTCTGAGAAAGTACAGCCTATAATTGAAAGTTTAAGAAAGAAAGGTATTACTGTGAAATTTGACAATAGAGATACACATAAGCCAGGATGGAAGTTTGCTGAATATGAATTAAAAGGCGTGCCATTACGAATTGCTATTGGACCTCGTGATATTGAAAACGGAACAATTGAGTTGGCTAGAAGAGATACATTAACTAAAGAAATTGTAAAACAAAAAGAACTGGTTTCTGTAATTGATAAGTTATTAGTAGAAATTCAGGAAAGTTTATTGCATAAAGCAATGGAATTTAGAAAGAAACATATTACAAAAGCTGATACTTTTGATGAATTTAAAGAAATATTAGAAAATAAAGGAGGGTTTGTTTTAGCTCATTGGGATGGTTCAGATGAGACAGAAAATAAGATAAAAGAGCTTACAAAAGCAACTATACGTTGCATTCCTTTAAAAGAAGATAGTGAAGAAGGGAGCTGTATTTTTTCAGGAAAACCATCAAAGAGAAGGGTACTTTTTGCAAAAGCGTATTAATTTTTTTAAAAACACTTGCAGAGTTGAAAAAATGTTTTATTTTTGCACTCGCTTTAGAAGATAAAGTGTAAAGTATGGTCCGTTCGTCTAGGGGTTAGGACGCCAGGTTTTCATCCTGGTAACAGGGGTTCGATTCCCCTACGGACTACAGTAATATAGTATTTGTTAGATAAACAAATAAATAAACAAACAAGATACAATGGCAAATCACAAATCGGCATTAAAAAGAATAAGAAGTAACGAAACAAAACGTTTAAGAAATAAATTGCAACATATTACTACAAGAAATGCAATTAAGAATTTACGTGGTGTAGAAAAGAAGAAAGAAGCTGAGAAAGAGTTACCAACTGTAGTGGCAATGATTGATAAATTAGTAAAGAACAATATTATTCATAAAAATAAAGCAGCTAACCTTAAGTCTAAATTGACTAAGCATGTAGCTTCTATTTAATTTATAATACTATATTTTTATAAAGACTGCCTTTTTAGGCGGTCTTTTTTTTTACTTTTTTTATAGAATAGTAAAAAATATTGTTTTTTTAAAATTGATGATAGGAATTTTTACTTTTTAGTTGTTTTATAATAAAAGTGAAAAAGATGAAGAAACAATTAATAGAAGAATCAACTTATGTTTTATTTGGTGGCGAAGCTATACAAATATATGGTTTGTCTATTAATATGTTAATGTCGTCTACACAATTAGTATATAAAGTTGCATCTTATAATGAAGTGTCAGCTTTTGTTACTGAAAGTAAAAAGTGGGATGATTTTATGGAAATAAAGGAAAAAGATTATATTTTACTTAAGAATCATTTATCTAAATCTCCGCCTTTAGGGATTTTAAACAAACAGAAAAGAAACAAAAAACCTGTCTTTTTCAACTTCTTTAAATAAGTCCATTACCATTCATAAGTTCTATCAGCATCCAATCTGATAAAAATAAATAAAAGAATGGTAAACCCCCATAATGAAGAACCTCCATAGCTAAAAAAGGGAAGAGGAATGCCAATTGTAGGTAATAACCCTATCACCATACCAATATTTATCATAAAATGAAAGAAGAAAATAGTAGCTACAGAATAACCAAAGACACGACTAAATTTTGATTTCTGCCTTTCAGCTACCCATATCAATCGTAAAATAAAAGCTATAAAAATAATAATTACTGCACTACTACCAATAAAGCCCCATTCTTCACCTACAGTACTAAAAATATAATCGGTATCTTGTTCTGGAACAAATTTACCCTGAGTTCTATCACCTTCTAAAAAACCTTTGCCTGTTAGTCCGCCTGAACCAATAGTTAACATAGATTGATTGGTATTATAACCAATGCCTCTAGTGTCAGAATTTTCACCTAAAATAATATTAAATCGGTCTCTATGCCTCTGTTCAAATACATTATTAAAAACAAAATCTACACTAAAAAGGAATAGACCAATAAATACATATAAGCTGACTACTTTTGGCCATTCTCTGTTTAAATGATATTTTTTTGTGTTTATGAGGTAAACAATAAATAAAGTTATTATTGAAAAAATTATGATGATAGAACTTGTAAAACCTAAAGATAATGTAATTAAAAAGAGAATGATAGCTAAAAAACCTATGGCAAGGTAATATGAAGGTAATCCTTCTCTGTAAAGTACAAATGTTAATGTAAAATATATAAGTGCTGAACCAGCATCAGGTTGTAATGTTATTAGTATTGCTGGTAATAAAAGAATTAGAAATGCACTTAGTTGTGTTTTTAAATTGCTTAAATCTTTATTGGGTTCGTTTAAAAAGTTTGCAAGAGCTAATGCTGTAGCTATTTTAGCAAATTCAGAAGGCTGTATGCTGCTAAAACCGAGGTTATACCATGATGTTGCTCCATTTATATTTGTTCCAAATACAAATAAACCTGCCAAGCTAAGCATTGAAACGATATAAAAAATTCCAGAAAAACGTTCGTAAAATTTAGCGTCAATAGAAATAATAATAATAATTAAAACAATGCTTAATCCAATCCATTGGATTTGTTTGCCATATCGAGTAGAAAAATCTAAAATTTCGCCACTAGTATTTGTTACAGAAGCTGCATAAATATTAATCCACCCTATAAAAACAAGCACTATAAAAAACAGTACTAAGGTCCAATCAATACCAGCAAATATGCTATTTCGTCTCTTTCTCAAGTGCTTGATTTAATAATTGTTTGTCATATTCATCTTGTAAACTGCCTTCAAACATCTTTTTTTCTTTTAATGGTCTTTTGGTTTCACCATTTAGGTATTTTTCGATCATTAATGTAGAGATAGGGCCTGCCCATCTAGAACCCCAATATCCGTTTTCTACAAAAACTGCAATTGCAATTTTAGGATTGTCTTTAGGTGCAAAGGCTATAAAAATTGAATGATCTTGTCCGTGAGAGTTTTCTGCAGTTCCTGTTTTACCACAGATTTCTATTCCTTTAACCCTAGACCAATGTGCGGTTCCACGAGGGTTTTCAACAACTTGAAACATCCCTTCAATTACAGGAGGGAAGTACTCTGGTTTAATACTTGTTCTTTTTAGTGTAGTAAATTTATCTATTTTAATGGGTTTGTTATCTATTTTTTTGATAATATGTGGTGTATAATAGATGCCTTTGTTTGCAACTATTGCGGTCATATTAGCTAGCTGAATTGGTGTGGTTAATATTTCACCCTGACCAATAGCATTAGAAATAGTTGTGGATGCTCCCCATTTAAAAGTAGGGTACATTCTGTTGTAGAATTTATCATCAGGAACATAGCCTTTTACACCAGTAGATAAATCATTATTTAAAAAATTTCCTAAACCAAAACTTTTTACATGGTCACTCCATACTTTCATACCTTCAGACGAGGTTGTCTGGCTTTCAATAATTCTTTTGTAAGTATTAGCAAAGTAAGAGTTACAAGATTTATAGATACCTCTATTAAGTTTTACTGCTGATCCAAGGGTTCCACAATGGCATTTCATAAAGGCTTTTGAGCTTCTGCCGTATTTAAATCCGCCACGACAATAAAATGGAGTTTCTGTCGTAATGACTCCTTCCTGTAGCCCTATAAGAGCATTAATAATTTTAAAGGGTGACCCAGGAGGGTATTGAGCCAGTAAACTTCTGTCATAAAGAGGGTTGCTATCTTCATCTAGATATAATTTGGTGTAGTTTTTAGAACGTTCCCTACCTACAAGTAAATTAGGGTCATAAGTAGGGCTTGATATTAAAGCTAGTATTTCACCAGAAGAAGGTTCTATCGCTACAACACCACCTCTTTTATTTAACATTAAATCTTCAGCGTATTTTTGTAGTTTTATATCTAAAGTAATCGTTACATCTTTTCCGTGTATTGCTAAGGTGTCATAAATACCATCTTTATATGGGCCAATTTCTTTGTTAAATCTATTTCTTTGGATGAATTTCACCCCCTTAATACCTCTTAAAGCTTTTTCATATTGCTTTTCTACCCCATTTATACCTATTAGTTCGCCTTGTTGGTAATAGCTATTTTTTTCAAGTAAGGCGTTATTTACTTCGCCGATATAACCTAATACATTTCCTGCAGATTTAATTGGGTATTGCCTTAAAGTACGTTTTTGAATGAAAAATCCTTTGTATTTGTACATTTTTTCTTGCAGATAGGCATAATCACTTTTTGACAGTTGAGCTAAAAACACTGAAGGTATTCTTGGAGAGTATATTCTAGATTTTTTATATTTTTTAATAAAATCTTCTTTTTTTATTTTTAATAAACTGCAAAATTCTAAGGTGTCCAAAGGCTTAACATCACGTGGTACTATCATAATGTCATAAGAAGGCTGATTGGCAACAATTAAGATTCCGTTTCTATCATAAATAAAACCTCTTTCAGGATAGTCATATTTAACGGCAACTGCAGAGTTGTTTAATGGTGATGGTTGGTATTTTGTATTTATTATTTGGATATAGAATAGTCTGCTTATAAAAAGTAAGCCCACTAATAATATAGAAAAATATGCAATATATTTTTTTTCCAATTTTATTTATTTTTATTCATTAACAATAAACTAAATATTATTAATATAATGGTAAATACACTTGTTAAAATTGTTCTTGAAAGAATGGTTAGTAATTCTGAAAATTTAAAATAGTCTAAACTAAAGAGAATAAAATGATGTGTAAAAGTAAGTATTGCGATAAAGCTTAACAATTTTGAAAAGGGTGTTTTTAAGATGTTAAATACTAAAAAATCTATTTCAGTTTTCCTTAATAGCCCTTTTATTAGTGGAAGTCTAATATAAGCAATAGCTAAAGTTGCAGCTGCATTAATACCGCCTGAGTCAGAAAAAAAATCAATAATTAAACCTAAAATAAAACTTAAGATTAAAATAAAACCTCTGTCTCTTCTAAAAGGAAAAACCACAATAAATAATATATATAAAAAAGGGTTGATATACCCTAAAAACAAGATATTATTTAAAACAATAATTTGAATTAAAATTAATGCAATAAATAAAAAGCTGTATTTAAAAATATCATTCATTAATAGTTTCTTCTAAATTTGTTATTTCTTCCTTATCAAAATTTGTAATAATATTTACAGGGCCAATGGCACTCATGTCGTTAAATAGTTTGATATTTATGTCTTTATATGAGTTGTTTTCTTTATTGAAATCTAAAATAGTACCTACTGGTATTCCTTCTGGGAAAATGGTAGATCTACCTCCTGTTATAATGGTATCTCCATTTTTTATATCAGCTTGAATTGGTAAATCAATTAATTGAAGTATATTATAGTCTTTAGCATTCCATATTAAAGTCCCGAAATGTAAACTATTGAGTAATTTTACGTTAATCTTTGAGTTATTATTTAAAATTGAAAGTACAGTAGCGTAATTTTTTGAAGTTGTATTAGTAATACCGATAATACCTTTAGAGTTTATTACCCCTTGGTCAGGTTTCACACCTTTTTCTGACCCTAAGTTTATAGTTAAATAATTGTGCTTTTTATGATATTGGTTGTTTATAACATTAGCAAAAGCATAACTATATTTTTGGAAATATTTTAAAGAGTCAATTATAGATATTATATTATGATTGCTATCTATTGCTGTTTTTGAAAGACTGTTTTTTAAACGAGTATTCTCTTCTAATAATTGTTGGTTATGTTTTTTTAGACTAGTATATTGTTTGAAAGAATATATTTTTTTGTAGATACCACCTGTTAGTAAATTTGCTGAATTTACAAATTTACTTTTATGGTAAGAATGGCTTTGCACTGTAAAATTTAGAGCAATAATTTGAAGTAACATAAAAAGTATAAAATACTTATACTTAATTATAAAACTTATAATCTGTTGCATATATTTATAAAGACTTTACTATTTCATCAATACAATTTGGTACTTTTCTAGGTCTTTCAGAGCGATACCTGTACCTCTAACTACTGCTCTTAGTGGGTCTTCTGCAACATAAACTGGCAAATCAGTTTTACGAGAAAGTCTTTTGTCTAGACCTCTTAACATTGAGCCACCACCTGCTAAGTAGATACCTGTATTGTAAATATCTGCTGCCAATTCTGGTGGAGTTTGAGAGAGTGTTTCCATTACAGCATCTTCTATTCTTAAGATAGATTTGTCTAATGCTTTTGCAATTTCTCTATAAGAAATTTTTATTTGTTTGGGTTTTCCACTTAATAAATCTCTACCCTGTACTAAAATATCCTCTGGCGGATTGTCAAGGTCTTCAGTTGCAGCTCCTACAATAATCTTTATGTTTTCAGCAGTAGCTTCGCCTACATATAAATTATGTTGAGTACGCATATAATAAGCAATATCATTGGTGAATACATCACCAGCAACTTTTATAGATTTATCACAAACAATCCCACCTAAAGCAATTACCGCAATTTCTGTTGTACCTCCACCAATATCAATAATCATATTTCCTTTAGGTTGCATAATATCAATCCCAATCCCAACAGCAGCAGCCATAGGTTCGTGAATTAAATAGATCTCTTTGGCATTCATATGTTCAGCAGAATCTCTTACAGCACGTTTTTCTACTTCTGTTATGCCAGAAGGTATACAGATTACCATTCTTAATGAAGGTGGAAAGAAAAAACGTTTTTTGATAGAAGGGATTTGCTTTATAAATTCCTTTATCATTTGCTCAGAAGCTTCAAAATCTGCAATTACACCATCTTTTAAAGGTCTGATAGTTTTAATATTCTCATGTGTTTTACCTTGCATGAGATTGGCTTTTTTACCAATAGCGATAATTTTACCTGTGGTTCTGTCTTTTGCAACAATCGAAGGGCTGTCAATTACAACTTTACCATTATGTATAATAAGTGTATTAGCAGTACCTAAGTCAATTGCAATGTCTTCGGTTAAGAAGTCAAAAAATCCCATAGAGTTATTTTAATTTGGGTTATTTAAAATTGCGAAATGCCAAAGTTAATAAATTTAATGTTTAAAATGGCGTGTTCCTGTAAAAACCATTGACATATTGTTTTTATTGCAGTAATCAATTGATAATTGATCTTTTATAGACCCTCCAGGTTGTATTACAGCATTGACTCCTGCAAGTTTTGCTATTTCTACACAATCAGGAAAAGGAAAAAATGCATCACTTGCCATAACAGCATTGTTTAAATTGAATTTAAAATGCTGTGCTTTTGTAATCGCTTGATTTAAAGCGTCTACACGAGATGTCTGCCCTGTACCACTTGCAAAAAGTTGTTTATTCTTGGCTAAAACAATTGTGTTAGATTTTGTGTGTTTACAAATTTTTGAAGCAAAAATTAAATCCTCAATTTCATTGTCGTTTGGTGAAGCTGTGGTTTTAGTTTCTAAATCATTCTTTGCATCCGTTTTAGAATCTCTAAATTGAACTAAGGCTCCGTTTAAGCAAGTTCTAGTAATGGTTTCAGGTAGTTTAATATCTTTCAAAACTAAAAGAATTCTATTTTTTTTACCTTTTAATATTTCAAGAGCATCTTCGTCAAATGACGGAGCAATAACCGCTTCGCAAAATAATTTATGAATTTCTCTTGCAGTGTCAGCATCAATTTCTGTGTTAGCAATCAATACACCTCCAAAAGCAGAAACAGGATCGCCAGCTAAAGCATCATTGTAAGCTTCTAATAAGGTGCTTCGTTGAGCTAATCCGCATGCGTTGTTGTGCTTTAAGATAGAGAAAGTTGGTTCTTCTCCTTTAAATTCATTCATTAAATTTACCGCAGCATCTACATCTAGTAAATTATTATAACTCAATTCTTTGCCGTGAAGTTTTGTAAAAACTGCATCAAAATCACCAAAGAAAAATCCTTTTTGATGTGGGTTTTCACCATAACGTAATACTTTACCATTTGTTTCGCTAATTTTTAAAGCAGCTATGCTATGGTCGGCATTAAAATAGTTAAAAATAGAAGTGTCATAATGAGAGGAAACATTAAATGTTTTTGCAGCGAAATTTTTACGTTGCTCTAAAGTTGTTTCACCATTTTGCTCTGTAATAATCTCTAAAAATTCGCTGTATTGTTCCATAGATGAAACACAAATCACATCTTTGAAATTTTTAGCAGCGGCTCTAATTAAAGAAATGCCGCCAATATCTATTTTTTCAATAATTTCTTGTTCAGGAGCGCCAGAAGCTACCGTTTTTTCAAAAGGGTATAAATCAACAATAACAATATCTATTTCAGGTATTTTAAACTCTTGTAATTGCGAAATATCACTATCATTTTCTCGTCTTGATAAAATTCCGCCAAATACCTTTGGGTGTAATGTTTTTACTCTTCCGCCTAAGATTGAAGGATAAGAAGTTAAATCTTCTACAGGAATTACATCAATACCCAATTCTTTGATGAATTTTTCGGTACCACCAGTTGAATAGATTGTGATGTCTAGTTCTTTAAACTTTTGTACTATAGGTGCTAGTCCGTCTTTATGAAATACTGATATTAGTGCTGATTTAGCCTTTTTTTGATTGCTCATGAATATGTGTTGTGATTTTCCACAAAGCTACTAAAACACAATAGTTTAATCACTAAAAGATTAGGGGTAAGTAATGAACATTTTATCAACAGTTGCATTAATTTTATTCTATAAGTGGTTTAAGGTTTAATTTAGTAACTTCTTCGCAAACAAACTCTAATAATTCAGTGTCTTTTTTAGTAAACGGATTGATGGTGTGTGAGTCAACATCAATTTGTCCAATATTTGCTCCATTGACAAAAATAGGAATTACAATTTCAGATTTCACTTTAAATCCGCAAGAAATATAATTATCTTGTTCAGAAACATCTTGAACTATAAAATTCTCATTGCTGACAGCTACTTGTCCGCAAATACCTTTACCAAAAGGAATGATTGTATGCTCTGTAGGTTCTCCTGAAAATTGAGCTAGTTTCAATTCATTTTTATTTCCGTTTTTAAAATAAAACCCAACCCAATTATAATAAGAAATATTTTGTTTTAATTCATTACAAATATTTTGCAGTGTAATTTCTATTGCGGAATTGTTATTTATTATGTTGATAATGTTTTTTTTGCGAAGCTTAATGTCCATGAGATTGAATTATATTTGAAATGTAAAATTAAAACACTTTTAGTTGAAAAAGAGAAAAATAATCATAAGATTTTTACTGAAATTCTTTGTAACGTATTTTCTTCTAGTTGGTATATATTCTATCTATTTAGAAAAGACACAACAAAAAGGAGGAGTGTTTTCTTGTGCTCCAATCACAAAAACTGTCGCAAAACATTCTGAGCAAATGGGGCAATTTTTTGGTTATCCTATTCGTGTAGAACAGCACGAGTCAGAATTGGCAATGAAGTTTTATATTGGTGATACTTATGCAGCAAGAGTTGTAGAAGGCTGTAATGCTATTAGTGTTATTATATTGTTTTTAACTTTTATCATTGCTTTTTCAGGAGGTATAAAGGCAACTATTATTTATGGAATTTTTGGTACTGCTGTAATTTATATAATGAATATCATAAGAGTGTTTGTCTTGAGTATGCTGATGTATAAATACCCTGAATATCAATATTTTTTGCATAGTTTACTTTTTCCAGCAATAATTTATGGTACTACTTTTTTACTGTGGATTGTTTGGGTGAAACGTTTTTCGTATTTAAAAAAAACTAAAAATGGATAAAGTAATAAGATGGTTTCTTGTTTTTATACTTTTTATACTGTTGGTTTTAGTACGAGCTTTTGAAGCAAAATTATTTTATGATCCGTTAATTTTACATTTTAGACATCATTATTTGTATGAAAGCCTTCCTGAATTTAATACTTTAAAATTGTTCTTTTTTGTTTTTTTAAGATATCTTTTAAATATGATTATCTCTTTAGGGATAATTTATGTCATTTTTAAGAATAAAAGATTGATTAAATTTTCTATTAAATTTTATAGTGTTGCTTTTTTTGTAATGTCATTAGTATATTACGTATTGTTACATACAGATATCATAAACGATCAATGGTTGACCTTTTATGTGCGTCGTTTTTTAATTCATCCACTTTTTGTATTGATTTTGATACCTGCATTTTACTATCAAAAAATGTTGGTGAAACAAACTAATTAGGTAATTTTTCTAGTACTCATTCAATATAACGCTTCGCTCATTAGAAAGTAGTGTTTACTCATTATTGATTTTATAATGCTTAGTGATTATATAGGTTTGTGATGTCAAATCATTAAACATATATAATATGAAAAATCAAATTAGTTTAGAAATCAAAACACCATGTACAGAAAATTTCAACAAATTTCAGCCAACATCAAATGGTGGTTTTTGTGCCTCTTGTAAAAAAGAAGTTATTGACTTTACAAAAATGAACACACAAGAAATTACTACCTATTTTAAAAATAATAACACAAAAAATACTTGTGGTCAATTTAATAAAACCCAGTTAGGAACAGAAAATAGCCCTTTTAAACAAGAAAAAAAGCTTGGTTTTTTTAGAAGGATTGGCCTGGCGTGTTTAGCACTGTTTATAGGCAATACATTGCAAGCACAAGGCATAATAAAACAGACGGAAAATTCAGAAGATAAACCTTCTAAAACGTCAACTGTAAATTTTAAAAAAGACATTCTTGTAAAAGGAAATGTAACAGAAGGATCAGTTCCTTTGCCAGGTGTTAGCATTCTATTAGAAGGCACAACTATTGGCACTGAAACCGATTTTGATGGTAATTTTGAGTTTTTACAAAAATTAAAAAAAGGAGATGTATTAGTTTTTAGCTTTATAGGTATGACATCACAAAAAGTAACTATTGATAATGCTAATTCTGCATCAAAAATTGAATTGCAAGTAAATATGAAAATGGATTCTTGTGTTCTTTTAGGGAAGGTTGCCGTGAAAAAAGTTTACAGCTCTAAAAAGAAACATTAAACTAACAAGACATCTTAATGAAAAACATTTTCCTTTTTTTAGTTTTAACCTTTAATATTTGTAATGCTCAACTCTCAGATTTTAAAACCATAGATTTTGTTAAAGCAGACAGTATTGCTAAAATAAATGAAGGTGCAAGTCTAGCTAATTTACCAATACTTGCCCAGAGTCTTACACAAAAACTCCCAACTCAAGTTGAGAAGTTTAGAGCTATTTATACTTGGGTCTGTAGTAATATAACAGGTGACATCAATCAACATAATAAAATATCTAGAAAAAGAAAAAAGTTTCAAAGCGATAGTCTAAGTTATTTGAAGTGGAATAATAAACACAAAAAAATTGCTTTTAAAAAGTTGTTAAAACACAAAAAAACAATGTGTACTGGCTACGCTTATCTCATTAAAGAATTATGTTTTTTAGCAAATATAGAATGTGAAATTATTGATGGCTATGGTAGGACAGTTTATTCAAATATTGAAAGCCTAGAATTGATAAATCATTCATGGAATGCTGTTAAACTAAACAATAAATGGTATTTGTGTGATGCTACTTGGTCTAGTGGATATGTAATCGAAAATGCTCTTTTTGTAAAAGATTATAATGAAGGTTATTTTTTAGCTGAACCATTGCTTTTTGTAAAAAACCATTATCCTGTTAATAAAAAATGGTTGTTAAATGAAACATTAATAAATACAGAATTTATAGCATCACCATTGGTATATGGCGAAGCTTTTAAGCACGAAATTATTCCTATAAGTCCAGAAATAATGAATGTTGCTATAAATAAGAATTCTGAAATAAATTTTAGTTTTAAATCTTTAAAAAAGAGTTTAATCAGTAAAACTTCTTTAGTGAAAATTTCTAATGGTAATGAAAAACTTTTAACTATTTACCATCTTAAAAATAAAAACGGATTGATTGAGTTTAAACACAAATTTAAACATAAAGGTTTTTTTGATGTCCATTTGAAAATTGATAAAGATATTGTTGCAACGTATACTATAAATGTAATGTGATATAGAAGGAGGGTTAAAGTTAAAACCCTATAAATTACAATTAAAAATAGTCAAATAAATTCTTAATTTCAACCTTATTTTTGTAAATTTAATAAGAATATAAATCACTAATCAACGTTATGTCAATAGACTAAAAAACTATTTTAACGAATACTTAATAGCTTTTAGTAGAAAAA
>DOIV01000227.1:27192-29989 GCA_003511845.1 Flavobacteriaceae bacterium
TTAACTTTGCATCGTGTTAAAACAATTTTCACATAAAGTAGGTTCAATTATTCTAGCATTTATTGTGCTATTTTCTTCGTTTTCCTTTACAATACATAAGCATATGTGTGGTGATGTGTTAGTGACGACTTCTTACTTCGTTGAAGCTGATTCATGTGAAATGGCAGTAAATAAATGTGAAAATGAGTGTGAAGATGAAAATTCAAATGCTATCTTAGAAAATAATGAACATGAGTTTTGTTGTAATGACCTTGTTGAATCTATTCAAGGAAATGATAACAATCAACAAGCTCGTGAATCTTTAGAACTATCTCAAGTTCAATTTTTAGTTGCTTATGTAGCTTCATATAAAACTCTTTTAAACGAAGCTCAAATAACTCCAGTATTTAATGAGTACTCACCACCATTAGTTGTTAAAGATATACAAGTTCTTCACGACACTTTCCTTATTTGATTTTTTAATTATTTCTGTATTTACCATTGTGTTATTTATTTAAATAACGTGATGAAATCAATGTTTTAATTAAAATA
The DNA here is from genome assembly GCA_003511845.1 of Flavobacteriaceae bacterium. Lineage (GTDB taxonomy): Bacteria > Bacteroidota > Bacteroidia > Flavobacteriales > Flavobacteriaceae > Aureibaculum. Next base: position 27,724 of record DOIV01000227.1, read on the forward strand.
AAAATTTCAAATGAAAATCATATTAAAAATCATATTCATTTTTATTCCGTTAGTGATACAATCACAAACTACTATTAAAGGAATGGCAATGATAAAAAACAGCAAAGGGCAAACAGAAGGCTTGCCTGGAGCAACCATTTATTGGTCAGGTACTGATGTTGGTACTACTACAAGTGAAAAAGGCTGGTTCACCATAAATTACAAACCAGAATATAAAAAATTAATATTTAGTTTTGTAGGGTATAGAACCGATACCGTTGTAGTAAATGCTCCGAGAGAAATTCATCATTTTATGAAAGAAGAAAATGAATTGGATGAAGTTTTGGTTAAATCTAAAAAGCAAAAAACTGCCGTTTCATATTTGCAATCTGCTAATATTATTACTATTAATGAAGGTGAATTGTTAAAATCTGCTTGTTGTAATTTGTCAGAAAGTTTCGAAACCAATCCGTCAATAGATGTTAATTTTTCTGATGCCTTAACAGGTACAAAGCAGATAAAAATGTTAGGCTTAACAAGTCCGTATATTTTGATAACTCAAGAGAATATACCCTCAGTAAGAGGAGCTTCTCAGGCTTACGGGTTAACATTTACACCGGGCACATGGATAGAAAGTATCCAAATTACCAAAGGTTCAGGTTCTGTGGTTAACGGATTTGAAAGCATTGCTGGGCAAATTAATACCGAATTGAAAAAGCCTTTTGATGATGATAAATTTTTTATAAACGCCTATGGCTCTTTAGATGGGAGGTTAGAACTCAATACTCATTTTAATCAAAAAATTTCTGACAAATGGAGCACGGGTTTATTTGTACATGGTAATTTACGTAACGTTGAAAAGGATAGAAATAATGATGGTTTTTTAGATATTCCGTTGGCAAAACAAATCAATATAATGAACCGTTGGCAATACACAGATGCTAAAAATGGATTGGTAAGTTTTATAAATTTCAGGTATTTAAAGGATGATAAACAAACTGGAGAAATAGATTTTGACCCTAAATTACATAAGCTAACTACACAAAAGTATGGAGCAGAGATTAATACAGAACGTGTTGATGTTTCGACAAAATTAGGCTATGTTTTTCCTGAAACTCCTTATCAAAGTTTCGGTGTTCAGGTAGCGTATAGCGGACATAATCAAGATTCTTATTTTGGATTGAATCAATACAATATCAATCATAAAAGTGTATATTCTAATGCAATTTTTAGTTCTATTTTAGGTAGTACTTTACATAAGTATAAGACAGGGTTAAGTTACACTTATGATGCCTATGAAGAATTTGTGAATGCCAATGATTTTGGGAGAACAGAAAATTCTTTTGGTGGTTTTTTTGAGTACAGTTATGATAACTTGGATAATTTTAGTCTAGTTGCTGGTCTGCGTTTAGATCACCATAATTTATTAGGCACATTTGTAACGCCACGATTACATGTTAGATATGCACCTTGGGATAAAGGTGTGCTTAGAGCATCTGTAGGTAGAGGTAAACGTAGTGCAAATATTTTTGCTGAAAATCAACGCTTATTTGGTTCATCTAGAGTGATGAATATTTTAAATACTGACGGAAAAATTTATGGATTAAATCCTGAAATTGCTTGGAACTACGGGTTTAGTTTTTTACAAGGTTTCAATTTGTTTGATAAAAAAGCAGATTTCACGATTGATTATTACAGTACTGTTTTTCAAAACCAAGTTGTTGTTGATGTAGACGAAAGTCCGCAGCAAGTATTGTTTTATAATTTAGAAGGCAATTCTCATGCAAGCAACTTACAAATCCAATTTAATTACAATTTAATTGAACATGTAGATTTGCGTATAGCTTATAAATATTATGATGTGAAAACAGATTATAAAAAAGGAACTTTACAAAAACCTCTACAACCACAACATCGTTTTTTTGCAAATATTGGATATGAAACTCATGAAAATAGTAAAGGCGGCAATTGGAGATTTGATTATACTTTTAATTGGTTAGGTGAGCAGCGTTTACCATTTACAGCAAGTAGTCCTATTCAATATCAATTGCCAGAATATTCTTCAAGTTATGTTTTGATGAATGTTCAAATAGCTAAAGTATTTTCAAAAAACTTTGAAATTTATATTGGAGGAGAAAATATTACAAATTACAAACAAGAAAACCCTATTTTAGCAAGTGATAATCCTTTTGGTGCAAATTTTGATACTACAATAATCTATGCACCAATTTTAGGAAGCATGTATTATGCAGGGTTGCGTTTTACAATAAATTAAAAATTAAAAATT
>DOIV01000227.1:30314-35457 GCA_003511845.1 Flavobacteriaceae bacterium
AAATTAAAAATTAAAAATTATGAATATTAAAAGAATAGTAATAGTATTGATTTTAACAATTAGTTTCTCATTATCCGCTACAGCACAATCAAAAACATCAAAAGTAACTTTTCAAGTAGACGGTGTTTGTAAGATGTGTAAAGCACGTATTGAAAAAGCAGCAGTTTTAACCAAAGGCGTAAAATATGCAACTTGGAATGTTAGAACCAGTGAACTGTATTGTGTATTTAATAATAAGAAAACTGATCTTAAGAAAATAAAGCAAGCTATAGCAGATGTAGGACATGATACAAACACTATAAAAGCTAAAGATGAGGTTTATGATAATATAGATGATTGCTGCAAATACAGAACGCTTAAAAAACATTAAATACTGAGCCTTATCAATAAAGGTTGTTGTTGATAATAAAGTGATAACTTGGTTGCGATAGTTACAAGGATACACTTAATAAAGAGTAGATTTACTAAAAATAATCATTTAATATTAAATTTTAATTAATTATGAAAAAAATAGTTTTAGTATTAGCAGTAATTTTTGCTGTTGGATTTACTTTTACATCTTGTAAAAAGGATAAGAAAGCAGATACTACCGAAGAAGTGGCAAAAGAAACTGCTTCTAATGATGAAGTTTATCAATGCCCGATGGATTGTGAGCATGGTAAAAGTTATACAGAGGCAGGAAAATGTCCTGTTTGTGAAATGGCTTTAAAAACTAAAAAAGTAGGCGAAGAAGTTTCAGAACACAAACATGATGATGCCTGTACGTGTAAAGATGGAGGTGAATGTAAATGTGCCGAAGGCGAATGTAAATGTGGAGATGCTAAAGAATGTACCAAGTGTCCTGAAGGAAAATGTACTTGCGATAAAGATGCTAAAGCAGAATGTACTAAATGTGGTCATTCAAAAGCAGAATGTACTTGTCCTAAAGATAAGGCTTAATCAATTGTATTTACTGCAAAAATTAAAAACCCTTTTGATGAATTTCAAAAGGGTTTTTTAGATTTAACAAGTACTTAGATTACATCATACCTGGCATTCCACCACCCATAGGAGGCATAGTTCCTGCAGGAATATCTATTTTAACATCAACTAAAGCACATTCTGTAGTTAAGATCATTCCAGCTACAGAAGCTGCATTTTCTAATGCGATACGAGTCACCTTTGTAGGGTCAATAATACCAGCTTTAAACATCTGTACATATTTTCCTGTTTTAGCATTAAAGCCAAAATCTTTTTCACCTTCCATTACTTTAGCAACAATAACAGAACCTTCGTGACCTGCATTTTCAACAATGATACGTAAAGGCTCTTCAATGGCTCTAGCTATAATCTGAACTCCAGTAGTTTCATCTAAATTTTCGGTAACTAATTTTTCTAAAACCTTTTTAGTTCTTACCAATGCAACCCCACCTCCAGATACAATACCTTCTTCAACTGCTGCACGCGTAGCGTGTAGAGCATCATCAACTCTATCTTTCTTTTCTTTCATTTCAATTTCAGAAGCAGCACCAACATAAAGTACAGCAACTCCTCCAGCCAATTTTGCCAAACGTTCTTGTAATTTTTCTGTGTCATAATCAGAAGTAGTGGTCTCTATTTGAGATTTGATTTGAGTTACTCTTCCTTTTATATCTGATTTTTTACCAGCACCATTTACAATAACTGTATTTTCTTTATCAATAGTTACTCTTTCAGCAGTACCAAGCATATCTAAAGTAGTGTTTTCTAAAGTAAAACCTCTTTCTTCAGCGATTACTGTACCACCGGTAAGAATTGCAATATCTTCTAACATGTCTTTACGTCTATCTCCAAAACCAGGAGCTTTAACTGCGGCTATTTTCAATGATCCTCTTAATTTATTTACTACCAATGTAGCTAAAGCTTCACCATCAATATCTTCAGCAATAATTAATAATGGTTTTCCTGATTGAGCGACAGGTTCTAAAATAGGCAATAAATCTTTCATTGAAGAAATCTTCTTTTCAAATAGTAAGATGTAAGGATTCTCAATGTCAGTAATCATCTTTTCAGAATTTGTTACAAAATAAGGAGATAAGTAACCTCTATCAAATTGCATACCTTCAACAATATCAACAAAAGTTCCTGTACCTTTTGCTTCCTCAACAGTGATTACACCTTCTTTACCAACTTTTTCAAAAGCTTGAGCAATTAAATCACCAACACTCTGGTCATTATTAGCGGAAATTGAAGCCACTTGTTTTATTTTGTCTATTTTATTTCCAACTACTTGAGATTGTTTTTGTAAATTATTTACAATAGCTTCTACTGCTTTATCAATCCCTTTTTTAAGATCTAATGGGTTTGCACCTGCAGCTACATTTTTTAAGCCTTCTTTTACAATTGCTTGTGCTAAAACGGTTGCTGTAGTTGTACCATCACCAGCTAAATCATTTGTTTTAGAAGCTACTTCTTTTACCATTTGAGCTCCCATATTTTCTAAGGTATCTTCTAACTCAATTTCTCTTGCCACACTAACACCATCTTTAGTTATAGATGGGCCACCAAAAGGTTTGCTGATAATTACATTACGCCCTTTAGGACCTAAAGTTACTTTTACTGCATTTGCTAACGCATCAACTCCACGTTTTAAGCCATCACGTGCTTCAATATCAAATTTTATGTCTTTTGCCATTTTATTTTTATTTTATTCCAACCTATTAGTTGAATGTTAAATTAATGATTTGGTTAATTTATAGAATAGCGAAAATATCACTTTCTCTCATTATGATATAATCACCCCCGTCAAGTTTAAGCTCTGTTCCAGCATATTTTCCGTAAAGTACATTATCTCCAATTTTTACTGTTGTAGGTTCGTCCTTAGTTCCTTTACCTACAGCAACTACTTTTCCTTGTTGAGGTTTTTCTTTTGCAGAATCAGGTATGTATATACCAGAAGCAGTTTTAGTTTCAGCTGCAAGTGGCTCAATAACAACTCTGTCAGCAAGTGGTTTGATGTTTATTTTACTCATTTTGTATAATTTTTAGTTAATGAAATAATTAATAGTCGAAAAACGTGCCAACCTTTAATTTATGACAGATAGGCATTTAATATAAAATATAGTAATTGCAATTTTAAATATTGTGTAAAAAAAATGCCAACGTGTCATTTCGTTGGCATTTTATATTTATAAAATCATTTTTTTTAGATTGAATCGTTATCGGTTGCTGATTGCGTATCAGTATTGGCTGGTGCTTCTATAGGGTTTCTATCATCAAGTGTATTTTCAATTTGAGATTTAGTGTCAAATGAATTTCTAGGAATTGCAAAGTTTGATGCTAATATCAATACTAAAAGTGCTATGGCTAAAGTCCAAGTTGCTTTGTCTAAAAAATTGGTAGTGTTTTGAACACCACCTAAGTTTTGAGTTCCTTGACCACCAAAAGAAGAAGATAAGCCTCCGCCTTTAGGGTTTTGTACCATAATGATTAATATTAATAATACAGCTACAATAACAATCAATATTAAGAATAGAGTATAAGGCATAGTTTATGAATTATTTTTATGTAAAAATTTTATTGCTTTAATTCGGTCTGCAAAGAAACTACTTTTTTCTGGATATTTCAAACTTAATATTTTAAAAGCTTGAATAGCTTTATCGTACTTTTTTTGTTCTAAATAAACTCGAGCTAACGTTTCTGTCATTAAGGTATTATCTTCTTTTATACTTTCAAAAGAAACATCAATACTTTCAATAACTGTTGTAGGTTTTATTTTTGGTTTTGAGTTGATAAATTGTTCTATTAGATCAAATTTATCTTCATTATTACTGAGATCTTGTTTGATTGTTTTAGGCTCAGAAGTTAAAACAGTTTCTTTTCGTTCAATGGGTTTTGTGTTTGATAATTGCAGCCATTCACTAAAAGAATGCATTTCAGATAAATTAAAAGTTAGAGGTTTCCCAATTTCTAATTTTTTTTCGACGGTTTGGATTTTTGTTTCAATGGGGTTTATTGGGCTACTAACTAAAGATTGTTTGACTACTTCTACGTCAATAACCTCATTAGAAATTATAAGTTGTTGCTGTTGCTCTATAGCATCAGATGCATCTAAAGTGTCAGCAGTTATAAAATCAAAAAGAACAGTTCTGTTGGTTGTGTAGGCAGCTGCAACTTTCAATGTTGCATTGTATTTAAAGCTATGTTGATTTTTTAAGCCTTTTAAGTGAAGAATTCTAGCAGCTTGAAAATAAGGATAGTCTTCTAAGATACCTTCTATACTATTAATCTGATTGTTAGTGATAGTACAAGGTTCTTTTAATAATGATGTGAATTCTGATATCTTCATATTACCATTTTGCTACAGCAGCGTTATAAATGTCTTGTGTTAAGCGTTCAAAAATTTCTTCAAGTGCAGTTTCTAAAACACTTCCTGTAAGTTGTTCACTCGCTCCAAAATCAGAAAAAAATGAAAATGTTTTTTCAAAATTATCTTCTTCAACTAATTTATTGTAAAAACGGACTCTCACGGCAACTGTAAGCCTGTTTTGTGCCGCAGTTTGATCTGCCGTTGCAGTAATAGGTATGATTCTGTAATCAGATATTTCACCTTCAAAATACAGATCTCCATTTGCTGTTGTCAAGCTTAAATTGGTTTGACGTGTAAATAAATCTCTTAATGATTCTGTAAATTTAGTACTCAATGTAGGCTCTATCAATGCGGCATTATTAGGAAAATAATCAATTTGTAAAGTTTCAGCATCACCAGTACTCCCTCCTGTAAAGGATAACTTATAGCTACAACTTAAAGTTGTGAGTAGTAATAATGAGATTACAAATATTTTTTTCATATTGGATAGTGCTGTGTTATAAAAAATCAAAGTTACTATATTTTGGTTAGTTATAAATCGTATTGTTTAATTTTACGATATAAAGTTCTTTCTGAAATGCCTAGTTCTTTTGCCGCTAACTTTCGTTTATTTAAATTTCTATCCAATGCTTTCTTTATCATTTCATATTCTTTTTCTTGTAAAGATAAAGTTTCTTCTATAGTTACAGCATCTTGAAAATTATCATCATAATGATTCGTTTTACTTTTTTCTGGAGATATAATTTCAACTAAATTCTCAACAGTATCATTCTCTTCTCTATAAATCTCTTGAATTAAACGTTGTGTGTTTTCTTC
>DOIV01000161.1 GCA_003511845.1 Flavobacteriaceae bacterium
ACTAAAATAGGGTTGATAATATTAAAACAAACACTCGAGACGCTTAAAATCTGTAAAAAAATCTCGAAAATAAAATACTATCTTTGAAATTTAAACAAGTTGAAAAACAACAACAACCTTGTGAAACTTAACAGTAATCAAATAAAAAATATCATTTTGATTACCCTTTTAACTTAACATTTTATTATGAAAAAAATTGAAACAATAACTGTCTTACTCTTATTTTTTATTAATTCTACTTTTGCTCAAATAAAAAATGCAGAAATAAAATATAAAATAAAATATAATGTTACAGAAAAAACTTCTAAAATAAAACAATCAAAATTAATAAATCAAAAATCAATTAAAAATGAAATTGAAAGCATAGAAATGAATTTATTATTTAACAAAGATATCTCTTTTTTTAAAGCTGTTGAATCAATGGAAATAGATAATAAAAGAAGAGTGCTTGGAAGAATTGCAAAAATAATGATTGGCTTAGGTTATGATCGATACTTTTGCAATATTAATACAAAAAAAATAATTAGAGAACATGAATTTGAAGGCAATATGTATAATATTACTTCAGGTTTTAATGACAATAATTGGAAATTAACAAATGAAAGTAAAAAAATTGATAACTATAATTGTTTTAAAGCAACAAAACTAAAAACTTTTAAAAACAGGAATGGAGATATTGTTAATTTAAAAATAATAGCTTGGTACACCCCTGAAATCCCTATACCATTAGGCCCTAAAAACTATGTGGGCTTACCTGGACTAATTTTAGAATTGAAGGAAGGGTACAGCACTTTCTATATAACAAAAATTGACTTAAATTCTAAGAAAGGAATTATAATTGGTAGTCCTAAAAAAGGAGAGGTTTTAACTGAAAAAGAATATGCTAAAAAAACAGAAAATTCTTTTGATAAATTTATAAATTCTAAGAAAAATTAACTGTATAAATGTTGAAATATTTTCTATTATTATCTATTTTTCTTTTTACACCTAATTTATATTCTCAAAAATACAGCCTAACTGGTATTGTAACTGATAGTCTTTTAAAGCCATTAGCTTATACAAATATTCTAGCAAAGCCATTGTCTAAAGAATTAGATATGGCTTTTGCTATTTCTGATGAAAAAGGAAGGTATAAATTGGTATTAAAGGCCAATGAAAGCTATACAGTAACTGTCAGTTATTTAGGTTTTCAATCTAAAAATTTTGACATTAATCTTGATACCAATATTACCAAAAACATATATCTAAAACCCTCAACAAACTTATTAGATGAAGTGATTATCATCAACCCCGTTACTATCAAACAAGATACCATAATTTATGAGACTAAAGTTTTTATGACTGGCACTGAACGCAAACTTAAACAGGTACTTAAAAAACTACCCGGAGTAGAAGTTGATAAAAATGGTGGTGTTACAGTACTTGGTAAAAAAGTCAACAAATTATTGGTAGATGGCAAACCTTTTTTTGGAGGCGGTACAAAATTAGGTGTTGAAAACATACCTGCAGATGCTATTGAAGGCATAGAAGTCATTGATAATTATAATGAAGTGGCATTTTTAAAGGGTATTTCTGGTAGTGATAAAATGGTAATGAACATCAAACTTAAAAAAGACAAAAAACGCTTTACTTTTGGTGATATTGAGGTTGGTGCAGGTACTGATAAACATTATTTGGCACACCCAACTATTTTTTACTATAGTCCTAAAACTAATATTAATTTTATTGGCGATGTTAATGATATTGGTGTTAAGTCATTTACTATAAAAGATTATTTAGATTTTGAAGGTGGTATTGGTAAAATGTTTAGTGACCCTAGTTCTTATTTTCAACTTTCTAAAAATGCATTTTCTAATTTTTTAGGCAATCAGGATTTTAAAAACGGTAAAAACAAATTTGGAGCTTTACATCTAACTCAAGCTATTAATGATAAATGGGATGTGTCTAGCTATGCAATTTTTTCAAAAACTCAAAATAAAACTCAAAATGAAACTCAAAACCAATATTTATCTGAAAGCAACAACTTAATTGAAGACAAAACTGAAAACGGTCTTATTGATAATTCGTTTTTTATGGCAAAATTAGCTTTAGATTATATACCAAACAGCACTAATGATATTTCTTATTCTGCATTTTTCAAATCATCTACTAATGAAAATACAAATAACATCTCATCACTCACACAAAACATCTTAAATAATTTAAATACAAATTCTGATGATAAAACTATTACATTAAAACAGAATGCAGAATGGCATAAAAAAATATCAAGAAAACATACGAGTTCATTAACTATAAATTATCAATACGATAAAAGTAATCCGAAAAACTATTGGTTGACCAATCAACCTATTTTACAAGGCTTAATTCCTCTTCAAAATGATCTAGAATTCAATATCAATCAAATTAAAAATTTACAAACACATAATTTAAGTCTACTATTTAAACATTACTGGGTTTTAAATAATAGTAATCATGTTTACACTACAATTGGTAATAATTTACTACATGACAATTACACTACTAATGACTTTCAAAAACTATCAAACAACACAATTAATAATTTTAATACTGCTGGTTTTGGTAATGATCTCGCATTAAATATAAATGATTTATATATTGGCGTGCAACATAAATTTAAAATAGGTATTATAACCGTTAAATCTGGCATTGCTGCACATTATTACCAATGGAAAGTCAATCAATCAACAAAAGTCAATCGTGATAAATGGCTTTGGTTACCAAATTTTTTAACCAAAATTGAATTTAGCAAATCTGAAAAAATAAATTTCAACTATAATTTAATGAATTCATTTGCTGATGCTCCTAAATACGCAAATAAGTTTCAACTAAGTCGTTACAATGCTGTAATACGTGGTAATGAAAATTTAGAAAATGAATTGTATCATTCAGCAAAGTTAAGTTATACCAAATTTAGTTTATACAGAGGTATTATAATCAATGGGAATGTTGGTTACACTAAAAGAATAAAAACCATTAGAAATCAAATACAGCTTCAAGGTATAAATAGGTTTAGTAGCCCTATTTTAACTGAAAACCCTGAAACGCAATGGCAATTTAGAGGTAATTTAAGAAAAACTTTTGGCAAAGTAATTGTCAAGGCAAAAAGTAACTTAACCTTGTCTGATTATTTTCAAGAAGTGAATGGTATTTTATCGAAAAATAAGTCTAACTCAAAAGGATTTGGCTTAGAAATAGCCACCAATTTTAAACAGTGGCCGAATATAGAGATTGGTTATAACAAAAACTTTAATAGTTTTTCAACTTCAAATAATAGTTCAAAGTTTACCAATGAAAACCCATATATCAATATAGAATATGATTTTTTAAAAGGTTTTATTTTAATGGCAGATTATTCTAGAAATAACTATTTAAATAATAACAATCAAAAAAACAATTATGAAATAGCCAATGCATCCTTATTCTATCAAAAGGAAGATAGTGCTTGGGGTTTTAAAATAAATGGGACTAATATTTTAAATGCCAAATTTAAAAATGAAAATTCATTTTCAGAATTCATCATCTCAGACCAAAGAACATATATTTTACCTAGAATTTGGTTGTTTACATTAACCTACAAGCTATAGCCTAAATATTACATATCTCACAACTCTTTCAAATCATCACCAACCATCCAACCTATTTTACCATCGGCTATTTTAATTTTTTTCCAATTGTCTAGGCTTTCTAACACTTTAACCTTGGTACCTTCATGCAGTTCAAAGCTAACTTCACTTGCCATAGTTGGTGCGGTTTTCACTTCTGTTTTTTGAGAAAATACAATAGCTTCTTTATTAGCTTTTGAATACTTATAATTTTGATACGCAATGGCAATTATCAATAAAGCCAAAAATGCACTGATAAAGCTAGTTATAAAATACAACCGTTTATGACCAGAACTGTAAGAAAAATGATATAATAAAAACAAAATAGCAAACAAAAATGCTAAACTTACTGCCAACCATGCCCACGTATTATACGATAGTTTCATTATAAAACCTTGATTTATTTTTTGTAATACTGTTTTAGGCAATGGCTCTATATTATCAATAGTCATCCGTTTTGCAAATGCCAAATTAAACTGAGCATCATTATGCATAGGGTTTTGTAATATCACTTTTTCATAATAATAAATAGCTGGTGCTATTTTATTCATTCTATAATAGGTGTTTGCCATATTATAAAATAAGTCATCAGAGTTTATATTGTGACTTTCTATTTCTTTATACAATTTTAAAGCCTCATTATAATTTTCATTTTGATACAATTTATTTGCTTTGGCGAATAAACTATCCGCTTGAGCGTACAAACCGCTTGAAAAAATTAAAACTATTATAACTATTATTTTTTTCATATTTATGTGATCCTGAAACAAGTTCAGGACTTAAAGTTGTTTATCAATCTTTGCAATGACTGTTCTTGCTGTATTATATTCTTCTTGCATCATTACATTGCTAGATGGTGTGTATCGTGCATAATCACAATCGTCTAACACTTTTACAAATTCATCAATAGCTTTTTTATCTACATTACGTTCTTGCAGCAATTCGCTTATTCTTTCTTTACTAATATCAGTAGTTTCAACATGTAATTGAGCTTTTAAATAATTATGTAAGGATTTTTCTAATGCAATATAAAACGCTTCTTTACTCCCAATCTGTTTTTTGGCTTCAGATAAATACTTTTTAGCTAATTTATCAGCTTTTCTGCGTTTACTTCCAGCAATATCGCTATCTCTTTCTTCTTTCTTTTTCCCAATAAAAATCCCAAAAGGTATCGCCAATAAAGGCAATAACATTAACGAATAAAACAATGTTGATTTAAAAAAATCTTCAGTGTTTGCCTTAGGCTTTAAATTGGCATTAGTACTAATAAACCGAATGTCTTTAGCATTGCTCAACACATCTCTTTTTATAGTTGATGTATTGTTTACGACTTCCTGTTCTTTTCCTTCGGGTACATTTAGAATAATTTCTTCTGAAGTAATCGTTTTATAACTTTTACTTTCTAAACTAAAATAAGTGAAATCTACTGGAGGTATTTTATATTTCCCTCTAAAGAGTGGTACAATAGTATATTCATTGTATACATTGCCTGAAAATCCGTTTATAGAAGTTCTAATATTCTCTTTATGTTCTGGTTCGTATTTTTCCAATCCGCTTGGCGTTTCAATAGTAGGTAATTCAATCAATCTTAAATTACCTTTACCACTAACTTCAACTTTAATTTGAGCTGCCTCATTTGCTTTTAACTTTGTTTTATTGGCAAGTACTTTAAATTTAAAATTACCTACAGCTCCAGTAAAATCAACTGGTTTGTTTTCTGTTGGTAATGGTTTTACATCAACAGTACGATTACCTGTAGAGGCTGTATATGTAATGCTTCTTGTAACAAGCCCACCAAACACACTTCTTCTACCTGTGGGTACAGCTGTACCTACTTCCATTTCTAAAGGGCTTATTGTAAGTTTACCTGATTTTTGAGGTGTCAATACTACTTTTTTTATTATAGCATATCGGTGGTGTTTTCCTTGAAAGCTACCGTCTTTTGGCAAGGCTTTTTTCATCTCTATTTCTTGATGTAAAAAGCCATCAAATGCAGGTAACTTAGACACTTGATAATTTCTTACTTCTACTTTAGTTACATCAACAAAAATTTTATACGTTATAGAAATACTCTCACCAACATAAGGATTGGAGTTTGATATCTCAGCAATTAAATGAATATTTTGTGAAGCAATATATCTTGGGTCATTTGGGTCTTCTGGTATTTCAATAGCATTAGTAACTGTTATTTTAACTGGATTGGTTTTAAGGGTAAACCCTTCATATTCCATACTAGCAGAAGATATTGTTAAATTCCCTTTTCTTTTAGGTTGAATGATATAGGTATAGGTCATTTTAAAAAATTTCTGACCATTAATATTTGCAGAACTCACAGCTGGCATAGGTCCAGCTAAGATTTTAAAATCTTTAAAACTTGGTGGCTTAAAGTTATCACCGCCTTGCTTATCTATAGTAAATGAAATTTGCAACCGTTCATTCAAACCTAATCTATTTTTACTTACCTTAGTTTCAAACGATACTTCTTGAGCCAACAAAGGTTGACTCACCAATAGCAGTAACAATATTATTTTAATGTTTTTAAACATTTCTTTTTTTAATCTCTTATTCTATTTAACCAAAATCAAAACCCTTCTTTATATTTCTGCCTCCTAACTTTCTCCCCTTTGGGGAGATGCCAAAGGCAGAGGGGTTACCAATCTTTCTCTTGCTTTACCTTTTTACCTTGTATTTTTTTAGCATTTATCTTTTTTCGTGTTTTATCCTCTTCTTTACTCATTGCCTCTAACAATTGTTTTACTTGCTGTGGTGACATTTGACCTGGTTTAGGCTTTGGTGGTTGCTTGTCTTTATCCTTATCTCCTTTATCATCATTCTCGTCTTTCTTTTTATCTTTGTTCTTATCCTTATTTTTGTCTTTATCATCTCCTTTTTTATCCTTGTCTTTATCTTTTCCTTTGTCGTCTTTCTTCTTGTCTTTGTTCTCTTTATCCTTGTCTTCGTTTTTATCGTTCTTCTTTTTGTCTTTGTCTTTTTTGTCTTTATTATCTTCTTTTTGATTTTCCTCTTTCTTTAATAATTTTTGAGCTAAGGCTAAATTGTAGCGTGTTTCATCATCTTTAGAACTATTTCTTAATGCATTTTTATAAGCTTTAATCGCTTCTGCATATTTTTTTTCCTTCATCATAATATTGCCAATATTATGAAAAGATTCTGCTTTGGTCAACTTATTCTCTGTTGTTTTTGTAACCAACTCATACATTGGCAGAGCTTCCTTATGTCTATCTTGCTGGAAAATGGCATTTCCTAAATTATAATT
>DOIV01000163.1:0-8258 GCA_003511845.1 Flavobacteriaceae bacterium
GACATTGGGCTCTGCCTCGGGGCTTCCTATTTACCTCTCCTTCGGAGAGGTCGAAACTGCTTTTTAGCAGTTTAGGGTGAGGTAAAATTATTTTTTCTTTTGATGTTTTACAACTTCAGCATCTATATAGAAGATAATATCTTCAGCTATATTTTTAATCAAATCGCCTACACGTTCTAGTTTTTTAATGACAGAAGATAGTAGTAATGCTTGTTTAATAATAGCAGTGTCTTTCTTTATTTCGGTCTCAATAACTTGGATTGATTTGTAGTTGATTTTATCTAAAATTTTATCTTTTTTAAATACTTTTCTTGCAGTTTTCACATCTTTTTCTGTGTAAGCAAAAGTGATATGATCAAACATAGAATCAATAGTTTCATACATTTTCTCAAAGTCTAATACTTCAAATAAATGAGGTTTTATTTGCAATTCTTCATCAACAACATATCTTGAAATATTATAAGCATGATCTGCAATTCTTTCTAAGTCAGAAGATATTTTTAAAACCGTCATAATCAATCGTAAATCTTTAGCAACTGGCGTAAAAAGTGCAATAAAACGGATACAGTCTTTTTCTATTTTTAAACCTAATGCGTTTACACGATTTTCGGTATGCATAACCTCTTCGGCTAAATCGCTATCATGATTTAGAAAAGCCTCTTTCGCCTTATCTAATTGCGATTTGCATAGAATAAGCATTTCATAGCCTGATTGATTTAAAGAGTCGCGTTGTATTTTTGTGTTCATAGTAGTATTATTTTAACCAAAACGACCTGTAATATAATTTTCTGTTCGTTTTTTTTCTGGATTTGTAAAAATCTTTTTTGTTTTACCATATTCTATCAATTCACCTATATAGAAAAAGGCAGTATAATCACTAATTCTACTGGCTTGTTGCATATTATGCGTTACAATAATGATAGTGTATTTCTTTTTGAGCTCAAAAATGAGGTTTTCAATTTTTGAAGTAGATATTGGATCTAAAGCAGATGTTGGCTCATCCATTAAAATTATAGAAGGTTCAACAGCTAAGGTTCTGGCAATACACAAACGTTGTTGTTGTCCGCCAGATAAAGCCAAAGCAGATTTTTTAAGCTTGTCTTTAACTTCTTCCCAAAGATCGGCTTGTTTTAATGCTTTTTCTACACGTTCTTCAATGAATTTTTTATCCTTTATGCCTTGAATTTTTAATCCGTAAGCAACATTTTCAAAAATAGATTTAGGAAAAGGATTTGGCTTTTGAAATACCATACCAATTTCTTTACGGAGCTCTTCTACATTTACCTTTTTTTTGTAAATATTTTTACCGTTAATTTTAATTTTCCCTTCCATTCTATGACTATCAATATAATCGTTCATTCTGTTGAATAATCGTAGAAAGGTTGATTTTCCACATCCTGAAGGGCCAATAAAAGCGGTAACTGTATTGGGCTTGATTTCCATATCAATTCCTTTAATGGCTTGAAAATCTCCATACCAAACGTTTACATCTTTTACCTCAATTTTTGAGGGTTTACTTGTATCAATAGCTTCTATAGTATTTACTACAACTTTTTGATCTAATGTTTTTTCCATTGTTATTTCCATTTCTTTTGCCATTTGTTTCTAAAATATACAGCGATACCATTCATTATAAAAGTGATGCCTAATAATATAATTATTGCAGCAGCAGCATTTTCAATAAAACCGTGTTGCGGTCTTGAAATCCAATTGAATATTTGGATAGGAAGTACAGAAAATTCATCCATAGGATTATCAGGAGCAAAAGGCACATAAGCCAAAGCACCAACAACAATTAGTGGTGCAGTTTCACCAACAGCTCTTGAAAGTGCTAAAATTACACCCGTTAAAATACCACCGCCTGATGCGGGTAATATTTGATGCCAAATGGTTTGCCATTTTGAAGCTCCTAAGGCATACGAAGCATCTTGAATTGATTTTGGTACAGCTTTAATGGCTTCTCTGGTTGCTACAATAATTATTGGGAGTATTAATAAAGATAAGGTTAAACTACCTGCCAATACACTTGCTCCTAAATTCATAATACGAACGAATACTTCCAAACCTAATAAGCCATAGATTATGGAAGGAACACCTGCCAAGTTTGAGATATTAATTTCTAAGATTCCAGAAAGCCAATTCTTTTTACTGTATTCTTCTAAATACACACCTGCTGCTACTCCAACTGGGATTGCAATGAAAGCTGTTAAAAACAGAATCCAAATACTACCCATTAAGGCAGTATATATACCTGCTTTTTCTGCTTTTCTTGAAGGTAAATTGGTGATAAAACTCCAATCAATTATACCGAGTCCATCAATTAAAATATCACCAATAAATACCACAAGTAATACAAGTCCAATGAGTGTTGAGAACATTCCCCAATACATAAATAATCGGTCTTTGAGTCTATTTTTTTGGATACTATTCATAACGCTGTTGGTATTTTTTACGTATTCTATAACTGATAGTATTTAATAAAAAAGTAACTACAAATAGTGTAATACCAGCGGCAAAGATGGTTCTATATTCTATAGAACCATGTTGTACATCGCCTAAGCTAACTTGCACAATATAAGCTGTTATGGTCTCCACCGGAACTGTTGGGTCTAAGGTAAATCTCGGTTGTTGCCCTGCAGCTATGGCAACAATCATGGTTTCACCAATAGCTCTAGATATTGCTAAAATTATAGATACAATTATTCCAGAAGATGCAGCAGGAACGACAACTTTAAAAGCAGTTTGCAGTTTTGTGGCTCCCATACCAAAAGATGCTTCTCGTAATGCATCGGGTACTGCATGTAAAGCATCTTCACTTAGTGATGAGATAAATGGAATAATCATAATACCCATAACAATTCCAGCAGAAAGGGAGTTGAACCCTGATAAATTGGGAATAAATCCTTGTAAAAATGGTGTGACAACAATTAAAGCAAAGAATCCATAAACTACAGTTGGTACTGCTGCTAATAGTTCTAACAAAGGTTTTACCGTTTTTCGAAAACTTTTTGGTGCATACTCACTCAAATAAATACCAATAGACAAGCCTATAGGTAGTGCAACGGAAATAGCGATAAAAGAAGTTAATAACGTACCTGTTAATAAGGGTAAAATTCCAAAATGCTTATCTGCAAATAAGGGTGTCCACTGGGTATCTGTAAAAAACTCTAGGATAGAAACTTCACTAAAGAAAATAATTGCCTCAAAACCTAATACACCAATAATACCAAAAGTTACCGCAATAGTGATTAAGGCACTTGAAAAAAGTAATTTTTCAATTAGATATTCTTTTATTTTTCGCATGGATTACGGTTTAGAAAAAAGGGAATCAGATACCAAAAGGCATCTGATTATCCCTACATAAACTTCTGCTTATTTGTTACTTTCAACAAAAGTTTTAAAATTTTCTTTTTGCTTTGCGTAATTATCTGTTGGTAGTGGAATATAGCCAACATCTTTAGACAATTCTCCAGCATTTTCTATGTAAAAATTCACAAATTCAATTACTTCAGGTTGTTTAATAGAAGTACTATTTACATAAATAAATAAGGGTCTTGATAAAGGGCTATACGTACCATTACTCACGGTTTCTAAGGTAGGTTTTACAACCTTTTCACCATTATGAACTCCAATTAAGGTCAATTTATCTTTATTTTCAGTATAATAAGCTAATCCGAAAAAACCTAAAGAATATTTATCACCTGCAATACCTTGCACCAATACATGATCGTCTTCACTAGCGGTAAAATCTCCTCTACTTGAACCGCTTTTACCTACGATAGCTTCTGTAAAATAGTCGTAAGTACCAGAGGCTACACCAGGACCAAATAAATGGATTTCTTCATTGGGCCATTCTGGACGAATTTGATTCCATTTCATTATTTTTCCTTGTGCTGCTGGTTCCCAAATTTTCTTTAATTCTTCTACGGTAAAACTATCTACCCAATCATTTTTAGGGTTTACCAATACTGCTAATCCATCATAAGCAACTTCTAATTCTAAATAGTTGATGTTATTTTCTGCACAAGCTGCTTTTTCTTTGTCTTTTATAGGACGAGAAGCATTAGAAATATTGGTTTCTCCTCTTGAGAATTTTTTAAATCCACCACCAGTACCAGAAACACCAATAGTTACTTTTACTTTGGGTTGTACTGTTCTAAATTCTTCAGCTACAGCTTCGGTGACTGGAAAAACAGTACTTGATCCGTCAACTTTAATGGTGCCAGATAGTGTAGTGCCTTCTTTACTGTTGCCTTCTGCTCTATCTTTTTTGTCTCCACAAGACATTATTAATAATGTCATTGCAATAATAATTGTAATTTTTTTATTCATAAAACTTCTATTAATTTTATGGTGTTCGTGATTTTTCTTTGAAAAGCTCATTGTCCATTTTATTAGTTTTTGCACTACAAATAAAGACAACTACTGTTACTAAAAGGTTATGTAAAAATGAAGAAAATGTGATTAAAAGGTTATGTAAATGTTAAGAGATTTTCTAGAGAATAGGTGAATTTAAAAAAGGAAGACTCAATATTGAACCTTCATTTTAAAAAACAATTTATCTCCAGACATTGTCTAGGAGTCTACCAGCCTTTAGGCAGGTTAGATCCTTTTTGGCTATCGCCCTGCGATTAAAAATCTACTTGAAAACGTACTTGAAAAATGTTCGCTTTCCCTTTGTCTTTTATATCGGCAATAACATTGTTGAACATAATTCTAGTAGATGGATTCAAATACCAATTTACACCTAAGGTAACATCTGATTGTTCACCACCTAAAATAGTTTCGCTATTTAAGTCGGAATTAGAATATCGCAAAGCGACTTCCCAAGCACCAGCACCTCCATTTCCAAAATTATGTTGAGGCTTTATACGATCAAATCCTGCATAAGAACTTTTATATTTTTTACTTTCACCAGTAATAAAGTAGCTTACTTGACCGTAATAACTAGAAAAATTATAGTTTTCAATGGCATTTACCTTAGCGGTAAGATACTCTCCTTGAAAAGATAAAGAGCCTGCTACAAATGCAACTTCTAAATTTAGAAGGTTGATATTGTCAACATTATCAATAGCACCTGTAGAAATATATTTTTGACTACTTAAATTTGCTTCAGGTTTTGAAGAAACCTTGTATTTATTTGAATCAGGATTTCTATAACTATAAGCTAAACCAAAGTGTAATAATTGTTTTTTATCTTTATTATTTATAGGTAAACCTGTAATTCTTCCTGTAAAAACATAACCATCGTTTGCTTTTTTATCATTTGCAGTTTTACCGTCAGCATTTCTAAACAAGCCAGCTTGAACGCCTATTTTTTTATCAGAAAACTCATTAAATAATAGAATTCCATTATTACGCGTTGGAGCAAAATCACTAATTAAAGATCTTTCCATAAAAACATTATAATTACTACTCATCAACATTTCTAAACGGAAAGGTTCTTTAACATGACCAACTCTAATATTGCCAATTACAGGTACATTTTTTAAACCTATATACATATCTTTAAATGCAATGACACCACCTTCAAAACCTAAATCTAGTTTAAATTCTACATTTTTATAAATAGTGCCAGCAAAGAAAAGTCTCGACCTTCTAATTTCTGTACCGTTACGGGTTTCTAATGGTCTAAAAGCATTGTTTAAATTGTTGTCTTGAGAAAAAAAGGCGTGATCTAGCATAACACGACCACCAAAATTGAATTTAAAATTTTTGTTGGCACTTTCTAGTTTAAATCCATTATCCCATTTGAATGAAAAGGGATTTTCTTTTTTTATTTGTTGTGCATTTAAGAAAAATGTAGATAGAATTACTACAAGAACTATTTTTTTTGATATTAGCAAAAGTTCTTATTTTAAGAAAAAGATTATCGCAAATTTAATAAAAATATAAGAATCTTTTTTAGAAATGAATATCAAATTGTAATCTATACATCAGTTCATTGTTACCTCCTGCAACTTCTATATGGCTAATATCAGTTTGAACCTTTAATTTATGACCTACAATAAATTTAGACAGTCCTAAAGTATATTGTGTCTGCATTTTTTTTCCAGTTACATTTTCATCTAGTTTAATATTGGTATATCTTCCTGAAACTTCCCAGTTATTGGTAAAAAGATAACCAGTTTGAAGATTTAATCCATTTCCAACTTGTACAACATCTCCTGTTAAAGAACCATCACTATTTTTGGCATACGGATTGTCAGCATTTCTATCGGCATATTCTCCCATTAGTGAAAATCCATTATATTTAAACATGAAATCAATAAATAATGTATTGATATCCGTTTCATAAAAACCAGTATCTGTTATCATATAAGAACCTTGATTGCTCCTGTTTTTAACAGCATTTTTATTTATGTCATAAGTTGCAGCTAGCATTAATTTGGGTTTCTCTTCTCGCTTTTGATCACTACCGCTATATTCTCCTTTACTTTTAAATTTTCCGAAAGGTAGTAGCTCTAATCTTGCCGTATATTGATGACCTCCTAAATTCCCTTTAGTGATATTTCTACCTTCTCCTTGTGATATTGCTAATTTCTCTCGCACTAAAAAATTATCGGTTAGGTAAAAATGATGTCTTAATTGAATGCCCAAATCACGATCAATATTGAATTTACTGTTTAACATTGAGCGGTCTACTTGTTGTAAGTTACCTGAAGAAATTACACGTTCAATATTTCCAGGTAGTTTTGTTTGACCTGCCCACAATTCAAAATTTTCATAAAAATTCCACATGACAACCGCATCGAGAATATACCTAGGTGCATTACTTGTGTATTTAGAGGCTCCAGAAATATCTCTATTAGATAAACCCAATTCCATTTTATATTTTAATTTAGGTGAAAATGCAAAACCATTAAATTTTAATCGTGCACGTCTTACTAAAAAATTAGATTCATTTTTTTCACCTTCTTCCCAATTAGAAACGGCTAAAAATTGCATTCTTGTGCCAATTTTCATAGTCCAAGAACTGTCTTGACCTACAAGATTTAAAAGTCCTTTTCCGAATTTAGGAGCATTTGTTTTTTGTGCATTCAAAGTAATAAATGCACATAAAGTTAAAAGGGTTAGTGTAATTTTAAATTTCATCATTTTATTAATTTTTGTCGTTTGCAAATAACGTAACTAAATATGCATTGAATGTTAACTTTATGTAAACAAATTTTTTATATGTCCGTTTTTTGTCATAATCAACTACGTCACCCTGTCCCGAAGCTTCGGGAGTTTCAGGGTCTCATTGTTATGAGTCAAGACCATTGCAATATTAGATAAAATGTCATATATAAACCCTTTTAGCTTCAAATTACTTCCTTCTCTAAAAATTTAAGTCCTCATAAACAATAGTTTACTGCGGGTTAAATTTTTTTCGAGCGTCGTACTTTTTTGATAAAAGAGGTTTTGCAACGGTCTTGAGTCTTATATACAGCTAAATGAAATTCTGAAATCTCCCGAAGTTTCGGGACAGAATGACGACACCAAATACTTCATGTCTCTTTACGGACATACAAACAAATTTTAATAAAAACGCATTATAACTTGCAAAAGTAATAGTAATACTATTATATTTGCAATCGAAACATGAAAAACCTTCAAATACAGATAGAAGTTAATCCGAATTTATACTTAAAGAATCCTGAATCTTCTGATTTGGGACGTAACATTGTGAGTAATAGTATTGAAATGATTAACGAACTTGGTTTTGAAGCATTTACATTTAAAAAATTAGGAAAGAAAATTGAATCACCTGAGAGTTCTATTTATCGTTATTTTGAAAATAAACATACCTTATTAATTTATTTGGTTTCTTGGTATTGGAGCTGGGTTGAATATCGCTTAGTATTTGCAACAGCTAATATTAGCTCTTCAATAGAAAAACTAAATAATGCGATTGAAATTTTGACACAACCTATGCTTGTAGATCAATCAATATCACATATAGATGAGGTTTTATTAAGTAAAATTATTATAACAGAATCCGTTAAGGCATATCACACCAAAGATGTTGATGATGAAAACAAAAAAGGATATTTTAAAACCTATAAGCAAGTTGTTCAAAGAGTTAGTGATATCGTGTTAGAAGTCGATAAAGAATTTAAATATCCTCACATGCTTATTTCTACAGTAATTGAAGGTGCTCATCAACAAAAATATTTTGCTGAACATTTGCCAGAGCTTACAGATGTAAAAAAAGGGAAAGATACCATCTCTGAATTTTATACTAAAATGGTATCAGAAGTAATCAAACAATAAAC
>DOIV01000163.1:8597-14306 GCA_003511845.1 Flavobacteriaceae bacterium
AAACGATTAAAAAAATGAAGAATTTATTTGATTTTAAACACTTTAAAGGAGATATGTTTGGCGGAATTACTGCCGGTATTGTAGCATTACCATTAGCATTAGCCTTTGGTGTAAGTTCTGGTTTAGGACCGAGTGCAGGGCTTTATGGAGCCATTTTTGTGAGTTTCTTTGCCGCTCTTTTTGGTGGTACTAATACACAAATTTCTGGACCAACTGCACCAATGACAGCCGTAAGTATGGTTGTAATTGCTGGAATGATCGCCGCTT
Source organism: Flavobacteriaceae bacterium (assembly GCA_003511845.1). GTDB lineage: Bacteria > Bacteroidota > Bacteroidia > Flavobacteriales > Flavobacteriaceae > Aureibaculum. The sequence continues at coordinate 8,865 of DOIV01000163.1, forward strand.
TTGATGGAGACGACTCAAAAGCTTTACCAGCAATATTAACGGTGTTTTTATTGGCTGGTTTAATGCAAATAGGTTTAGGGTTTATAGGCTTAGGAAAATATATAAAATACATACCTTATCCTGTTGTTTCTGGATTTATGACCGCAATTGGGGTTATTATTTTAGTGACCCAAATATTGCCTTCTGTAGGTTATTACCCTAAAGAAGATGTAGAATTTGTAACGCAATTTAAACCACAAGCTAAAGAAGTAATTTTAGAGAAGATTTTAAAAGAAGAGGCCGAAGATGGCGTTTTGGTGATAGAAGATTTTAAAGAAACAGTAATAAAAGCAGAGCAGGTCACTCAAAAACAAATTGATAAAGAATCTAAAACTTTAGCAGGAAAAGACTCATCAGGAGTATTAGGGACATTAAAAGTATTACCTAGAGCTTTGCAAAATATAAATTGGCTAGAATTATTATTGGCATTAGGAACGATACTTATTATTTACGGTTTTAAACGAATAACAACAAAAGTGCCAAGTACATTGGTTGCTTTATTGGTCATGTCAGGAATTGCTATCGGGTTTAAGCTAAACTATAGACCCATTGAAGAAATACCAAGCGGATTACCAATACCCAATCTAGAAATTTTTACTGGGTTTAATTTAGGAAGTATTACACCTTATATTTTTACGGCATTGACTTTAGCTCTTTTAGGGGCAATAGACTCCTTATTGACTTCTGTTGTAGCGGATAATATGACCAAGACAAAACATAAACCTAATAAAGAATTAATAGGACAAGGAATTGGGAATACAATTGGAGCCATTTTTGGAGGTATTCCTGGAGCAGGAGCAACGATTAGAACGGTAGTCAATATCAATGCTGGTGGTAAAACAAGACTTTCAGGTATGGTTGCAGGTCTTTTATTACTGATTATTTTATTAGCATTAGGACCAGTTGCTTCACAGATTCCAGCTGCTGTATTGGCAGGGATATTAATCACTGTAGGTATTGGTGTAATGGACTATAAAGGCTTAAAGGCCATACCATATATGCCTCGCCCAGAAGTCATCATCATGTTAATTGTCTTAGTGTTATCTTCTGTATGGAATTTGGTTTATGCAGTCGGGATAGGTTTGGTTATGGCTTCTTTAATGTTTATGAAAAAGATAGGTGATTTAACGGCTGAACATTCAGAAGTAAAATCATTAAAAAAAGAAAGAGCATGGTCTGATGAAGTTGATTTTACAAAAGAATTAGAAGGGAAAGTATTTATAAAGCATATTAACGGACCTTTATTCTTTGGCTCAACTAGTGATTTTCAACAATTAGTAAAACAAATACCCAATACTTCTGAAATGGTCATTATAAGAATGGATAAAATGACATATATAGATCAGTCAGGATTGTATGCTTTAGAAGATGCCATAATGGAACTCGTTAACATCAATGAAAAAGTTCTTTTAGTAGGTCTGTTAAAGCAACCAAGAGCTTTAATGGAACGAATAGATATTATTCCTGATTTGGTACCAAAAGAACAACTATTTGGTACGTTTGATGAGTGTCTGGTTTGGGTTAAAGATTATATTAATAATTTAAATTAAAAAAAAACATGAAAACAACAGCAATTACAAAAGAAGTTCAAAACGGATTAACACCAACAAGTGTTATAGCAGATTTATTAGAAGGAAATAAAAGATTTATCGATGCTGAAAATGAAGCAGTTGATCACCTAGCACAAGTAAAACATACTATTGATGGGCAATTCCCAAAAGCGGTAATTTTATCCTGTATAGACTCAAGAGTACCTGTAGAATTACTATTTGACCAAGGTGTAGGCGATGTTTTTGTTGCTAGAGTAGCTGGGAATTTTGTAAATGTTGATATGCTTGGAAGTATAGAATATTCTTGTAAAGTAGCAGGAAGTAAAATAGTACTTGTATTAGGGCATGAGTCTTGTGGAGCGGTAAAAGCAGCTTGCGACGGTGTAGAATTAGGTAATATTACCGAAATGTTGTCTAAAATTAAACCAGCGGTAGCATTAGCAAGTAAAGAAGTGTCAGGAGAAAAAAATTCTTCTAATAAAGAATTTGTTAACAAAACAATAGTTCATAACGTACAGCTTACCATAGATAGAATCCGTAAAGAAAGCCCTATTCTTAAAGAAATGGAAGACAATGGAGAAATACAAATTGTAGGTGGTGTTTATTCTTTAACTACGGGTAAAGTAGAAATGTTATAGTTACCAAACAGACATAACTAAAAAAATAAAATGAAAAAAGTATCTAATTTTAACAGAAGCATTGTGTTTTTAATGCTTCTGTTTTCTTTTTTGAGTTTTTCTCAAGAAGATAAAACAGGTAATTGGTTGATGTATTTTGGTACGAATAAGCTGACTGATAAATTTAGCCTTCATACCGAAATACAATTTAGAAATCATACCCTAACACCAAATAACACCGAGCAATTATTATTAAGAACAGGGTTAAATTACCATTTTTCTGACAGAGCAACTGTAACTGGAGGATACGCATATATTCCTTCCTACATATACGATTCTGATCAAAAAACTCCTGAAACAGAAGAACATCGTATTTGGCAACAATTTATTCTTACAAATAAAATAGGTCGTGTAAAATTTGAACATAGATATCGAATAGAACAACGCTGGGTAAATCAAAATTATAAAAACAGGTTTCGTTATCGTTTGATGTTATTTGTTCCATTAAATAAACCTAAAATTGAAGAAAAAACATGGTTTTTAGGGTTTTATGATGAGGTTTTTGTCAATGCAAAAGAAACTTTTTTTGATAGAAATAGATTGTACGGAGCATTAGGTTATCAATTCAATAAAAACACAAGCATGCAAGCTGGTTTGATGCATCAGCAAGTGAACGGTTTTGGTAAATGGTATCTGCAATTTGCATTGGTTTTCAATACTGATTTTAGGAAGAAGTCATAAATCGAGAGTTCAAACGAAATACCAGAACCTTAACTCAATATTTCAGAAATCACTAATATTAAGTGTATAACAAATTCATGAAACTCAACAGCTAAATAATAAAACAGACAACTTGTGACGTATAAATTATATTTAAAAGTAATTCTAAAAAAACTTTGGGCTGCTTTTACAGATCTTATTCCAATAATTGTAGTGGTAGTTTTTTTTCAAAGCGTTGTAATACAGCAACCATTTCCACAAATTGGTGAGGTTATATTTGGGATTATATTTGTGGTTATTGGTTTGATGCTTTTTATACAAGGTCTTGAAATGGGATTATTTCCAATTGGAGAGTCAATGGCTTTTGCCTTGGCAAAAAAAGGAAGCCTTTTTTGGTTAATGGTTTTTTCATTTCTGCTTGGTTTTTCAACAACTATTGCCGAGCCTGCATTAATTGCAGTTGCAAAAGAAGCTTCAATAATATCTTCTGGTGCTGGATTAATTGATAGTAGCCAAGAAACTATGGATACCTATGCAATGGGCTTGCGACTAACTGTTGCATTTTCAGTAGGTTTAGCTATTGTTATAGGTGTATTACGTATTTTAAAAGGTTGGCCTTTGCATTATTTTATTATAGGTGGTTATGTACTAGTAATGTTAATGACAATGATAGCACCCAAAGAAATAATAGGATTGGCCTATGATGCAGGAGGGGTTACAACTTCTACTATTACTGTACCATTAGTAACAGCATTAGGCGTAGGTCTTGCAACAGTAATTAAAGGAAGAAGCCCTTTACTTGATGGTTTTGGACTTATAGCTTTTGCATCGCTACTACCAATGATTTTTGTGATGGCTTATGGCTTATTTTGGTTTTAATTTAATAAATTTGAATGATGATTGATTATATTAAAGATTTTGCTTTAATTTTGTTCTACACCCTTAGGGATGTATTGCCTATTTTAGTATTAATCGTTTTATTTCAACTATTTGTTTTAAAACAACCTATTCCACATTTAAAAAGGGTGATGATTGGAGGAGTTTATGTAGTTCTTGGGCTCGCATTATTTTTAATGGGTTTAGAAAAGGCACTTTTCCCTGTAGGTAAAATAATGGCATCTCAATTATCTGATCCATTATTTATAGGGTCCTCTGAAACAGCATTAACCAACTGGACATCCTATTATTGGATTTATATTTTTGCAGCCCTAATAGGTTTTGCAACTACTGTTGCAGAACCTTCACTTATTGCTGTAGCCATAAAAGCAGAAGAAGTGTCTGGAGGTACTATTAAACCTTGGGGTCTTAGAATAACAGTTGCCGTAGGTGTTGCTTTTGCACTTGCTTTAGGCACCTTTAGAATTGTTACAGGAACCCCATTATTTATATATATTATGGTAGGTTATATTATAGTAATAATACAGACGTTTTTTGCACCCAAAATGCTTATTGCACTAGCGTATGATTCTGGTGGAGTTACCACATCAACAGTTACTGTACCTATTGTGGCTGCACTTGGTATAGGACTTTCAAGTGCTGTACCTGGTAGAAACCCAGCTGTAGATGGTTTTGGTTTAATAGCATTTGCAAGCTTATTTCCAATAATTACAGTTTTAGGTTATGCCCAATTTTTGAGTATAAAAACACGATTTATTAAAAAATAAAAAAAAAAAGATGCAGTTTAAATTAATTTTTGTCTTAGTAAAACCAAATATTAGTGATCAAGTAGTTGATGCTATGAAAGAAGCAGGAGCAACAGGAGCAACTATAATTCCAGCTAGAGGAACAGGAGTCCATGAGGCAAAAACTTTTTTTGGCCTTTCAATAGAAGACCATACAGAAATTATTTTATTTCTAGTAGAAGAACATGTTGTAGAAAAATTTATGAAGGTAATTGCAGAAGCTGGTGAATTTGATAAACCAGGAACTGGTATTGCTTTTGTTATGCCTATAGAACATATAGCTGGACTTGAAAGCCAAATGAAAAAATTTAAAGACCAAGCTCGTGATGAGTATTTTTAATATAAACTAAAGAAAAATGAATAAAAAAAGAAGTTATCAAAGTGCAAAAGAAGTGATGACAAAAAAAGTGGTTTTGATTGATGGTATGGCTACAGCTAAAGAGGCGGTAGAACTTATGCGAAAAGAAAATGTTGAATCTTTAATTATAAAAAAAAGATACGCTGAAGATGCTTTTGGGATAGTTAATGTTCACGATTTTATTAAAGGTGTAATTCTTCAAGACAAAACATCTGAAGAAGTTAATATTTTTGAAATTATGACAAAACCCGTTATTGGTATCCCAGCTAATATGGATGCAAAGTATGTAGCTAGTTTTTTAACTAAGGTAAATATTGAATTAGCTCCTGTAGAAGAAAATGGTGAGTTTATAGGAATGGTTTCTCTTGCAGATTTAATATTAGAAAATCTATCTTTTTAAACAACTATAAAATAATTTTTGTATGTCCGTAAAGAGACATAAGGTATTTGGTGTCGTCATTCTAGTGTCAAGTCAA
>DOIV01000062.1:0-8320 GCA_003511845.1 Flavobacteriaceae bacterium
TTATGTTGTATTGTTTTTGAAGATCTAACTCTTTTTGGAAACTAAACTCAATCATTGATTGGTTTTTCTTTAAAATACTGTTGTACTTTCTTTTTATAATTATTTCGCAAAGGTAAAGGCTTTCTATTTAAAATTTCATTGTTGTTAAAATAGAGTTTTTCACCTTTAATTTTAGGAATGCTTCTAAGCTCAAACTCTTTAGTATTGGTCTCAGATTTTCTTTTATTGTCTTTGCCTTGTTCTTGTTCGGCTTTTTCTAATTTTAGCAATTCATGTTCTAACCTAACCATTTTTTGTAAAACTTGATTGTCAAAACCTTTATCTAATAAAAGTTTTTCTAATTCATCCATTTGTTTTATTGCTTTCTGACCTTGAGATCCATTATTACCATTCTTACCCATCATTTCTTTTAAAGCTTCTTTCAATGCGTTTTGCTCTTTATATATCTGATATTGTTCGCCTGTCATTTGTTCGCCTTTGTTTTGACCACCTTCTTTACCGTTTTTTCCGTTTTTGCCTTCTCCTTTCTTACCTTCTTTTTCTCCATTACCATCTTTCTCTCCTGGTTTTTCACCTTTTTTCATTCCCTCTTTCATTTTATCACCTAAACCTTTTTGTTTTTTTATAATATCTGGCAAACTAAAAGACTCTCCTTCACCCTTTCCTTTGCCTTTACCCATTTTAGGGTTTTGTAAACTATTAAGCATATCACTTAACATATCAGCCAAATCATTAGCGGCTGTCATGGTGTATTGCTGATTAGAGCGTCCTTGATGGATTCTGTTTTCGGCTAAATTTTCTAAAGATTTATCTAAATTATAATGTGCATCAGTCAAATGCTTTTGAATTTTAGAAGAAAGCTTTTGTAATCGTAAAGAAAGTGTATATAAACTGTCATCTATATGTTCAAAGTTTTCTTTGATGATTTGTTGTTTTTTTAATCTTTTTGGAAATTCTGCATCGCCAGCGTCAGTACCATCAAAAGCCATTAATAACTGTTCTTGATCAAAAGAAAAGGTTAGTAAGTTGTCTAAAATAGCTTTTAAATCATCAATGTTTTCTTTTAATGATTCACCTTGCATTTCAGACATGGCTCCTTGCATTTTTTTGCTTAGTTGTTCAATTTTTTTGGCAGCAGATTTCTGTTTTTTGGCAGCAGCTTGTTTTTGCTCTTCTTTTGCAGTTTCTTTTTGTTCTTTTTCTTGAGCTTCAAGTTTTTCAGAAGCTTTTTTCATTTCTTCTTTGATTTTCTCTTCATCTGCATTGGTTTGAGGGAAATCCATAGGTTGGGCTAATTGTTTGTTTTGTTTTTTAAGCTCTTGAAAGTCTTTTTGAATCTTTTCAAAGTCTTTATTCAATTCCTCTTGGTCTGTAGCCTTGTTTTGGTCTTTTTCAGATTGTTCTTTTTGTTTTTTAGATAATGAGTCTAGCTTATTTGCAATTTGTGCAGCCTTTTTCTCTACAAAAAATCGTTTTGAAAGTTCTAACAGCCTTTCTAATGATTTTTTTTCTTGTTTGTTTTGTTGGGTCAACTTATCTAGCTTATTCAACATTTTTTCTTTGTCTAGTTTTTCAGACATTTTCTTTAACTGCTCTAATAAATCATTTTTTTCTTGAAGTTCTTGAGCTTCTTCTATTCGTTTTTTTAGTTCTTCCTTTTTATCTTTTATAGTTTTATCATCACTATTCTGTTCTTGCTCGTCTAAATTTTCTTTAAGCTCTTCGGTATGCTTTTCAAGCATTTGCTTGTATTGCTCTTGTCGTTTTAAAAATTGATTTAATTCTTTTTTATCATTCCAATTCAGTTCTGGTTTCTTTTTAATTTTTTTAGAAAAATCTTCTAAATCTTTACTTAGTTTTTCAGTGATTTTGGTTGTTTTATCAAGTTTGTCTAAATTATGTTTTTGTTCCTTTAACAAATCATTAGTGATTTCTTGTTTGGTTTTGTTGTAAAACTGAAAGGTTTTACTTTTTGTTGATTTACTGCCGTTAACATTATCATTATCAAAAACCTCAAAATACATTTCGTAAGCTTTTCCTTTCTCAATTTTTAAATTTTCAGCTGAAAAAATATAGTAAAACTCCTCAAAAGTTGATTTATTAATGGATATTTCTTGTTTTTGCAAAGACTTTTTATCATCCTTATCATAATAGACTAAATTCAATTTTTTTAATCCGTAATCATCACTTAATTGCCCTGCAAATTGAAACGCTCCTCTACTGACGGAATCAATATCTGACTTTATAATAATTTTTGGATGTTCGTCTTTAATAACCTCTAAGGTATAGCTTAGTTTTTCATAATCTTTAAGGTTTTTATTAGAAGTACTAATTCTATATTCTAAATGATTTTTAACCTTTCTAGAAATTGAAAATTTATCTTTTGATTTTAAAATAAACGGACTTCTTTTTGCTGTTATAAGCCGTAATGAATCTGTTGCTTTAGTAGTGATGTTCCACGTGATGACAGTTCCTTCAGGTATAATAGCATTACCTGTATTTTTAATGGTTTCATCTTTTTTACCTGTATAAGAAGGATAATTGGCATACATTACAAAACCTATAACTGTAGGGATTTTAACAACCTTTAATTCATACGTTTTTGAACGAACTCCGTTTGCTTCCATATAAAAATTTGTCGTTTCTTTTAAATTATCAAACTTATATGAAAATTGTCCGTTAGCATCATTTAATAAGTAGTTTTCTTTGTTAAAAACTATGTTTATATTTTCTGGAACAACTTTTCCTTCTGTTTCAACAATCAATTCAAAAGATTGACCCTCAATATTTTCTAATGAATCATTTTGAATGATAAAAGAAAACGGTGCTGGGGCTTCATAAACAGTTTTATAATTTACAACGCGATCAAAACTTTCATTAAAAATAGAGTTATTTCCCGTAAGGAAGATAAAAAACCAAATCAATAAAGGAATTGATAAATACTTTAAATATTTGATGTTGTTTTTAAAAAGAATTGCATTTTTAAAAGGAATTGGCTGTAAATTGGCAGATTTCTGTTCAATGCTTGCCAATAACAACTCTGACTGTTGTTCATTTTCATTGAGTTGCAACACATTAAGCAACCTGTCATCAACTTCAGAGAAGTGACTCCCAATAATTTTAGAGGCATCCGTAAAGGAAATTCCTTTTTGTAAACCAAATAACTTGGAAATAGGTAAAACAATAAATTTAATCAACAACCCTAACTCTACAAGTACAAAAACATAGAAAAGAACACTTCTAGCTTTTGGTGATAACCATAAAAAATATTCAACAAATAAAGTGAATAAAAAGTATAGCAAACCAAAGGTGAAAAACAATATAACCCCTTTAATCAATTCATTGGTGTAGTATTTTTTAATGAACTGCTGTAACTTTTGCTGTATGTCGTTAAAATTACTCATGTTTTATAGACGATAAAAATACTAATTTCATTGTCAAATAGTATCTTTGCAGTCAAAATTTAACAAAATGAACGATAAAGTACGTGTAAGATTTGCCCCAAGTCCGACTGGACCACTACATATTGGCGGTGTTAGAACCGCATTGTTTAACTATTTATTTGCTAAAAAAAATAACGGAACTTTTATACTTCGTATTGAAGATACAGATCAGAGTAGGTATGTTGAAGGTGCTGAAAACTACATTATTGAGGCTATGAATTGGTTGAATATTCCTTTTGATGAAGGCCCAAATATTGGTGGTAATTTTGGTCCTTACCGACAATCTGAACGTAAAGATCTTTATAAAAAATACATTGATATGTTGATTGATTCTGGCAATGCGTATTATGCTTTTGATACACCAGAAAAATTAGATTTTCATAGAAAAGACCATGAAGCAAAGGGCAAAACCTTTATTTACAATTGGCATAACCGATTAAAATTAGACAATTCATTGTCGCTTAACGCAGATGATGTCCAACAACGTATCGATAATGGTGAAAAATACGTTATCCGATTTAAATCGCCAGAAAATGAAACCTTAATTTTAAATGATGTAATTCGTGGAGAAATAAAGATAGATACCAATGTCTTGGATGATAAAATTCTATTCAAATCAGACGGGATGCCAACTTATCATTTGGCAAATATTGTTGACGATCATTTAATGGAAATTACACATGTAATTAGAGGTGAAGAATGGTTACCCTCTTTAGCATTACACGTATTATTATATAGAGCTTTTGGATGGAAAACACCTGAATTTGCACATTTACCATTAATTTTAAAACCAGAAGGCAAAGGAAAGTTAAGTAAACGAGATGGTGATAAGTTAGGGTTTCCTGTGTTTCCTATTGAATGGAGAAATGATGAAGACATTTCTCGAGGCTACAAAGAAGATGGCTATTTTAAAGAAGCAGTTGTGAATATGCTCGCATTATTAGGTTGGAACGAAGGTGAAGGCTCAGAAAAAGAAATTTATTCGCTTGAAGAGTTGGTTAAGGTATTTAGTTTAGAACATGTAAGTAAAGCAGGAGCAAAATTTAATCCTGATAAGGCAAAATGGTTCAATCAGCAGTATTTACAACAAAAAACTAATGAAGAGTTGGCGGAGTTATTTTTAGCTCATACACTAGCTATACAGTCAAACCCTACTTTGGCAACATCTTTTCCTCAGATAGGTAATCATTTTAACGATAAAGTATATATCACCAAAGTAATTTCTTTAATAAAAGAACGTGCTACTTTTGTGTCAGACTTATTGAGTTTGGGTAGCTTTTTCTTTATTACACCTACAACTTATAATGAAAAAGCTAGTAGAAAATCATGGAAAGAAACTACACCAGAATTAATGAAAGAATTGATCTCAGTTCTAAATTCTATTGAAGACTTTTCATCTGAAAATATTGAAAATCAGGTAAAAGAATGGATTACTTCAAAAGAAATCGGTTTTGGTAAGGTAATGCAACCTTTTAGGTTGAGTTTGGTTGGTGCCATGAAAGGTCCACATTTATTTGATATAGCAGGTTTGATTGGCAAAGAAGAAGCCGTACTTAGAATTGAAAATGCTATTGAAAAACTGTAGTTTTTTGTGTTTGTAAGGATTTAAAAAATTATTCGTCAGATTGTGCATAACTAAATATTTCAATCATGAAAAAACAACTACTTTTCTTTGCCGCTTTTTTACTTTTTTTAAATACAACTTATAGCCAAGACGCTGTTTATAAAATTAAATTTATCAGTAATTGGAGTAGTACAACTCACCCTACAGATTATCCTTCTGGTTCTGCTCATTGGTCAAAGCTAGTCGGTACCACTCACAACACAACTATTAGTTTTTTTGAAATGGGTCAACTTTCAACTGCTGGTGTTAAAGATGTTGCTGAAACTGGTAACAATACAGTAATCAAGCAAGAAATTAATGCTAGTATTTCTAATAATAATGCATATGAAATAATTGAAGGATCTGGTTTGGGTACTGGTCCTGGAACAATTACAATAAATGATGTAAATGTTGATTTTAATTACCCTTTGATTAGCTTAATTACGATGATAGCTCCTAGTCCTGATTGGGTAGCACAAATTAACAACCTTAAGTTAACCGATGATAATAATGATTGGAAACAAGCTATTTCTGTTGAGGTTTATGCAACAGATGCTGGTACTGATAACGGCACAACTTATAAATCTGATAATGAGGCTACAAGCCCTCCTGCTAATATAAGTAGTTTAGAAAATACTACTCCTTTTTCTAATCAAATTATTGGTACCTTTAAATTTACTTTGCAGCAAGTGTTGTCCGTTAATGACAATGTTTTACAAAACACTATTACCGTGTCTCCAAACCCTAGTAATGGTGAAATACACATCCGTAATTTTGGAAGTAACACAATAAAAAAAGCCGAAATATTTACTGTTGAAGGAAAGAAAATTTTAGTGTTTAACACTATTAATAATCAAGGTAATCTTAATTTACATACCTTAACAAAGGGTTTGTATTTTCTAAAAATATCAACAAATAGTGGGAGTTTTGTTAAAAAAATTATCTTAAAATAATCTAAGAGATTTCAATCTTTACATTATAATTTTCTAAAACAGATTTATAATCCTCTGGAATAAAGTTTTTTACACTAAACTCATTTTTTCGTTCTTTTCTAGATTTTATTTGTTTAACTGATCGTAAAAAGCGTCTTAAATCGTTATTGTCTTCAATAATTAACCCAGGTACGTTTGCAGACTTTCCATTTTTGTCTTTGGCTACCATTAAAAAATACGATGAATTACAGTGTTTAATTTCTGCTGTTTGAATGTTTTGTGATTCTACTCTAATACCTACAGTCATAGAGGTGTTGCCCACATAATTTACTCTCGCTTTTAAGGTAACCAATTCACCTACTTCTATTGGGTTTAAAAAATCAACCTTATTTACCGAAGCCGTTACACAATATTGTGCTGAATATTTTGAAGCAGAAGCAAAAGCAGCCTTATCCATTAAAGATAAAATAAAACCACCATGTATTTTTCCACTAAAATTAGAATGTGATGGTAACATCAACTCTGTTAAAATAATTTCAGAATCTTTAGGTTTTTTAAATTTTGGTATCATAAAAAATTATTGTGTTTTTTCAACTTGTGTAATGAAGTATTTAGTATCGCCTAACCAAGGGAATGTAGAAAAGCGTTCTATGTAGGTTAATTTTACGTTTTTACCCTGTAAATCTTTTAATAAAGTAATTACTTTTTCTTCATCATCTTCAACTGAGAAGAAAAAACGTTGCGATTCTGATACGCCTTGACTTATTTCGCCTTCCCATGTTTTAAATACAACCCCTTTATTACTTATTTTTATCAATTCACCTGACCTGAAACCTTCGCTATAAGGTACATAGTAAACAAAAAGAAAATAACCTGTTATAATCAATATCAAACCCAAACTACCAATTCCTATTATTTTTTTCATCTCTAAAAGTATTTTATACAAATTTAAGATTTCTCATGAATAATTCTTAAATTTATAACTTATTATTTTAACACTTAAAAATAAAAATTATGTTTGAAGCTCTTGGTTTTATATGGATAATCCCCATTATATTTATTGTTATTTCTGCTGCTTTTATTGTAAAGCAGCAAACTGCCGTTATTATTGAACGTTTTGGTAAATTACAGAGCATTCGCCAAGCTGGGTTGCAGTTTAAGATTCCTCTAGTTGATAGAATTGCAGGTCATATCAGTTTAAAAATTCAGCAATTAGATGTTATTGTTGAAACAAAAACTAAAGATGATGTATTTGTACACTTAAAAATTTCAGTACAATTTTTAATTAGAAAAGATCATGTAGAAGACGCTTTTTATAAATTACAAAATCCACACGAACAGATTACTGCCTTTATTTTTGATGTGGTTCGTGCAGAAGTGCCAAAAATGGGTCTTGATGATGTGTTTGAAAAGAAAGAAGAAATAGCGTTGGCTATTCAAAGAGATTTAAAACAAGCTATGCTTAATTATGGTTATGATATTATCAAAGCCTTAGTAACCGATATTGATCCTGATGAAAATGTAAAAATAGCGATGAATCGTATCAATGCTGCAGAACGTGAAAAAACTGCGGCACAACACGAAGGTGATGCAGAACGTATTTTAATTGTAGAGCGTGCAAAGGCTGAAGCAGAAAGCAAACGTTTACAAGGGCAGGGTATTGCAGATCAGCGTAGAGAAATTGCTCGTGGTTTAGAAGAAAGTATGGTTATTTTAAACAGAGCTGGTATCAATTCTCAAGAAGCTTCTGCATTAATTGTAATAACACAACATTATGATACCTTACAAAGTATTGGTGGTGATACTAAATCAAATTTAATTTTATTACCAAACAATCCAAATGCAGCGAGCTCTATGTTAAATGATATGGTAACTAGTTTGGTTGCTGCTAATAAAATAAAGGACGCTTCAAAAAAAGATTAGATAACTAATCTTTTTTTACAACTGTCTTATATAATAAAAAACGCCATTGTATAAATTATGCAATGGCGTTTTTCTTTTATTATAAATTATAATTAATCTGTAATTTTTTCTTTCTTTTCTTCTTCATCTTCTTTGGTTGCTTTTTTAAATTCTTTAATTCCGCCACCAAGACCTTTCATTAATTCAGGTATTTTTCTTCCTCCAAAAAGTAATAAAACTATTATCGCAATAATAATAACTTCTTGTCCTCCTAACCATCCTAAAAATATTGTTGTTGCTATCATTTTATGTAAATTTAAAAAACAAAGGTAGTAATTAGTTCTACAGATTGTAAAAAATTAGCCTTTATTTTTAATAATTCCGCCCATTGTCTTCTTTGTAGTTATATTTTTAGGGTTTCCTTTGTAGTGTATATTACC
>DOIV01000062.1:8705-8835 GCA_003511845.1 Flavobacteriaceae bacterium
CCACCTGAGCCAGAAAAAACATTTGCCTTTTCTGTAATTAGTTCATAAGCCTCATAAAGACCTCCTGAATTTACTTCAACCTTTTGATTGTCTGCCGTTCCACTAATTTTTATATTTCCGCCAGACACTG
>DOIV01000215.1:0-1960 GCA_003511845.1 Flavobacteriaceae bacterium
GCTGAATTTTACTAGCGGTATCAGGATTTTTATGTAGATAATTATCAAATTTTTGTTTGACAAAGTCGTTGATAAATGTTCGGACAGTAGGGAGTCCGCCGCCCATTTCAGTCGAACCTAACTTTGTTTTTGTTTGACTTTCAAAAACGGGTTCCATTACCTTGATGCTTATTGCAGTAACAATAGATTTTCTGATATCTGAAGCATCATAATTCTTACCAAAAAAATCACGAATGGTTTTTACAATGGCTTCTCTATACGCATTTTGATGTGTTCCGCCCTGTGTGGTATGTTGACCATTGACAAAAGAATGGTATTCTTCATTGTATTGTGCTTTACTGTAGGTTAGTGCTATTTCAATATCTTCTTCCAGCAAATGAACGATAGGGAATAACTTTGATTCTTCAGCAATATTTTCATCTAGTAAATCTCTTAATCCGTTTTCAGAAAAATACTTCTCTCCATTAAAAATAATAGTTAAACCTGTGTTTAAATACACATAGTTTTTAATCATTTTTATGATATATTCATTGCGATACTTAAATTTTGAAAATATTTCTTCGTCAGGAGTGAAAGATACTCTTGTTCCTTTGCGTTGTGAAGATTTTTCAATTTTGCTGTCAAGTATCAGTTCGCCACGTTCAAATTCGGCTGATTTAGTTTTGTTATCACGAATGGATTGTACTTTAAAATTAACAGATAATGCATTTACAGCTTTAGTACCAACACCGTTTAACCCAACAGATTTTTTAAAGGCTTTTGAGTCGTATTTACCACCTGTATTCATTTTAGATACCACATCGACAACCTTACCTAGTGGAATTCCACGACCGTAATCACGAATGGTTATGGTTTTATCTCTTACTGCTATTTCAATAGTCTTGCCAGCACCCATTACGTATTCATCAATAGAGTTGTCTAATACTTCTTTGATGAGTATATAAATACCATCATCTGCTGCAGAACCATCTCCTAGCTTACCAATATACATACCTGGACGCATTCTGATATGCTCTTTCCAATCTAGTGATCGGATATTATCTTCTGTATATTTTGTTTCTTTAGCCATTGAAAAACTTGAAATTTCGCACAGTTGCTAAAGTAACATTTCATTGTAAATTACAAAATACTATGTTGATTATTTTATTAACAGTTCGCAATTATAAATAGTATAACAAATTATTTCTGTATTTTTACCGAAATTAAAAATCTAAACGGTATTAAAAAGCACATTCCAAATATCATAACCTTATTGAATTTATTGTCAGGAATTATTGCAGTAATGCTGGCAGTTAATGACCGATTAATTGAGGCTGCAGCTTTTGTTGTATTGGGAATATTTTTTGATTTTTTTGACGGACTAGTTGCGAGATTACTTAAGGTGCAATCAGAACTAGGTTTGCAATTAGATTCCTTGGCAGATATGGTTACTTCTGGCGTTGTGCCAGGAATTGTAATGTATCAATTATTTGAAAGAACATTACACGAAGATTGGAAAAATGGGCTTTCATGTGAAATAGATAATTGGACAGTTTTTGAAGAATCAGGGATTTTGTCTTGGGGAAGTGAGATAAGTATTCATTTATTACCTTTTGTGGGGTTGTTACTTACTTTAGCAGCTGCATACAGGTTGGCAAATTTCAATATTGATGACCGTCAAACTTCATCATTTATAGGTTTGCCTACACCAGCAATGACATTATTTATACTTTCATTACCATTAATATTGGTATATGGGGATAATGCATATGTAAATAATTTGATATTAAATAAATACGTTCTCATTGCAATTACACTCATTTTTAGCATTTTAATGAATGCTGAGATTCCACTTTTCTCTTTAAAATTTAAAAACTTTTCTCTGAAGAATAATGCAATTGAAATATTTTTCATTTTACTTTCTTTAATTTTAATTATAACTTTGAAAATCACAGCAATACCTATAATTATTTTAAGTTAT
>DOIV01000215.1:2370-3644 GCA_003511845.1 Flavobacteriaceae bacterium
TTTTTTTTATTAATAAAATATAATAAGAATCTTATCGTTTTATAGTTCACTAATTATAACGACCTGAACTTATAGCCCAAGAAAACTACCTAAAATTAATGTAAGAACTGTATTTAAGAAGTAGGACACTTTTTAATGAAGTTGTTATATTATATATAAACATTAAATCTAACCTTAAAATTAATAACTGTGAAAAATAAATGTAAACAGTTTATAAGTTTGTTAAATTACAAATTTATAATAGTATTCACTACACTAATAATAACATCATTAGTCAGTACTGCACAAATCAATAACAGTGATTTTGCTGTAAGATTAGAGCCTGAAGCTAATTTAGAAGCTGAAGAAGGTGATTCTGAAGAAATTATCTTCATTAAGGCAAAAAGTGAAAATTTGCACGGATTCAATATTACATTTACGCTTCCTCAAGGTATAGAGTATGTTGTAGGGAGTATGCAAATATTAGTTAACCCTAATAATAATTATGTAGTTACTTATGATACTTCATCATCTATTACAAATCCGAAATTTTTAATACGGAATACAAGTGGAGGAGGAACGGATAATAATTGGACATTCTTAGATGAACTAAAATTATCCTTTAAAAGAAAAGCAACCTGTGATGCTGTACCTTTTAAAGAAGGTGGAGGTATTTTTAAAGACAGACATAAAATTGAATATTTTAAAGGCGGAACTGCAAAAACAGCACAAGATTTTGATGATACTGTTTCATCATATGGGTTACTATCAGCTTCATTAAGTGTAGTAGATATAATAGCTATTGATGGTGAAATAAGTAATGTGGCAAACCCAATATATTACGAAAGAGATATTCAAGATGTACAAGGTGGTAATGGAGATATTACAGCTTTTCATCATGAAATAAAAGTAGGTTCAGGTATTCATAATTATGAATTTAAATTTAATGGGACTACATTAACACCTACAAGTACAGACACAGATGCAACAACAGGGCAAAAAACATTAATTTTTGATATTGATTTAACCCAATCACCTTATAATGTGGCAACAGCTGGAGAAAATGGAAACGGACAATATGAAAATGGAGAGAGTTTTACATTTCAAGAAAAATTTGCCGTATTAAGTTGTGAAAATTCTGAGATAATTCACAGTACATATTGGAACTGCCAAAGAAGTAGTGAAAAATCAGGTTCTATTTTATTAGGAACGGAAGTACCAGGCTTAACAATAACAAAATTAGAAGGTTGTAATGATATTGGAGCTACAAACCATACAAGAGTAAAAAGACCAAA
>DOIV01000112.1 GCA_003511845.1 Flavobacteriaceae bacterium
GCTGGTAGTCTTTTATCATTAATATTCATTCCAGGACCATAATTGTTAAATGGTCTAGCGATAGAAACTGGTATATTATACTTTTCATTGTACACATAACATAGGGTTTCTCCAAATCTTTTAGCTTCATCATAACAGGCTCTAGGGCCCATAGTTGCTACATTACCCCTATATTCTTCATCTGTTGGAATAAATTCAGGAAAAGGATCTCCATAAATTTCACTACTTGAAAAGAATAAAAGCCCGTCAATAGATTTCGTTTTGTAGTAATCTAAAATTCTTCTTAAGCCAGTAATATTGGCATCAATAGTTTCTTCTGGGTAAATTCTATAAAAAATTGGAGAAGCAATTGAAGCACCATGAATAATTAAATTAGCTTCTTCGGCATCTTCTATACTTGAAATGTCATCAGTAATGACATTGAACTCTTTTAAAAGTACTTTTTTATTATTTTTTTCTAAGGTTTCTAGCCAATCACGTGTACCTGTTAAGAAGTTATCTAATCCTATAATTTTTTTAATTTGCAACTTATCAGCGTAATGTGCTAGAAAGTGCATAAAATAATAACCTAAAAAGCCTCCACAACCAGTAATTAATATGGTTGACCCTTTAAATTTGTCTTTTTCTTCTTGAGATAGTTTTCCTAAAATATAGGATAAATCTTCTAATACTATTTTATTTTTCATTAATTTTATTTTGTCAATTTATAATTACCAGTTTTTCCAAGCAGGGTTACCTTCATCCCAAATCTCTTCTAAAACGGTTTTATCTCTTAAAGAATCCATACTTTGCCAATAACCCTCATGTTTAAATGCTGATAACTGATCTTCTTTGGCTAAATTTTCCATTGGGTCTCTTTCCCAAATGGTTGAATCATCCTCTATATAATCAAATATTTTGGTTTCTAAGACGAAAAAACCTCCATTAATCCAAGCAGTTTTAGTTGTGCCACCTTTAGGCTTCTCTCTAAAACTTGAAATGGTATTATTATCTTGTTCTAAATTAAACGCACCATAACGACCTGGTTGTTGTACAGCTGTTAATGTTGCATAATTATTTTGACTCTTATGAAATTTTAATAGTTCATCAAAATTCACATCACTTACGCCATCACCATACGTTAAAAAGAAAGGTTCATCACCAATATAATCCTTTACTCTCTTAATTCTTCCTCCAGTCATGGTGTTTTCACCTGTATCAATCAATGTGATTTTCCAAGGCTCAACACTATTATTAATAATTTCAGTATTGTTATTTTTCAAATCAATAACAATATCAGAAGAGTGTAAATAATAATTCGAAAAATATTCTTTAATCATATGTCCTTTATAACCACAACAGATAATAAAATCATTATGTCCATATGAGGAATACATTTTCATAATATGCCATAAAATTGGCTTCCCTCCTATTTCTACTAAGGGTTTTGGTCTAACGCCAGTTTCTTCACTTAAACGTGTTCCGAAACCACCTGCGAGAATTACTGTTTTCATATTATTTTTATTTATTGTTTTTTTCTAATTTCCGAAGAACCTTTTTACCTGCATTCATACCACTTCTAAAAGATTGGTCTGTCCATATATATGCCCATTCTCCATACCTGCCACAATATTCAATATCCTTTTCATCTAAATAATCATGAACTATTTTTGTGTTCTTTTTTGTGTCTAAATCAAAAATTACGTTGGCATATTCAATATGTCTAGTTTCTTTATACAGAATTTTATCATTTTCTTTAATCAATCCACATTTTCTTAAATCAGCAATTGTTCTATCTACAAACTCTTCAGGTTTTTGTTCTAATGGTTTGTATTTATCAGAAAAATAAATTTCTGCCTGAATACTTCCACAACCTTCTGGAACATTATTGGGTGATTGTACATGAGGAAAATTCAATCTAGTAAAAATAATATCTTCGTCATAAAAATAAGTCCAAACAGCATCTAAAATATCTGCTCTATCTATACCTATATTTACCAATACACAATTAGAGCAAGTCAATTCTTGTGAAGCTTTCAATACATTATCTGGCACTCCTTTTATCATAGGAATGATAACTGGCAAAGGCATTGATGAAATTAAATGTTCATAATTAACAACCTTGCCATCTTCAAAAGTGACCTTTTTATCTTCCGGATTAATATTGATGACTTTACTATTTAAGGATATATCTGATTTTTGCTTAAATTTCTGTAAAAAACTTACATAACCACCTTCTTCAGGATATCTAAAATCGCTAATATAATGTACATCAGGACTTTGAGGGCTAACAGCACCATAAACTATCTCTTTCATTTTTGGCTGATAAAGCCTCGGGCCTAACCATTCAATTGACATTTTATCTGCGTGTACGGTATGAAATTTTATACCATATTTCATGGGGAAAGTTTCTGCAAATGTTTCACCGAAACTTGCATACAACCATTCTTTAAATGTTTTAATTTTACTTTTGTCTGTATTTTTTTTACTCGCTTCAATAAACTCAATAATTATTGTTGTTACCAAGTCAGAGGGTAAGCCATGAAGGTTAACTTGAGCTGGATGTTTTATCCAATGGCCTTGCCAATAATTATTGACACCGGCTTTTATTTCTAAAAATTTTCCATCTACACCATCCGCCAATAGAGCTTTAATAGTATCATCTTTTGAGAATGAGATATGTGGACCAATATCAAAAGTCCATCCGTCTTTGGTAAACGAAGCTGTTTGGCCTCCAAAATAAGGTTGCTTATCAAAAATTTTTGATTCTAATCCGTTTTCTCTCAATTGATGTGCTGCACCTAAGCCAGACATTCCGCATCCAATAATAATAATCTCTTTTTCCTTCATTCTTTTATTTATAAAAATTTATTGTTTTTTCTACAGCTTTATCTATATCAAATTGTTTTTTCCAATTTGTTTTACTAGTAAGTATCTCAATATTTCCCAACACATGACTAGGACTATTTTCTGGCCTTTCTCTTACACCAAACTTGATTAGATGCTCTTTTTCAAATACTTTTGCGAATTTAAGAATTAACTCTTTAAGTTTCATTGTTTTACCAGAAGAAATATTTACTGCCCCGACATAAGTGCTTTCAACTAAAGAAACTAATGCTAATGCAACATCTTCAACGTATAAATAATCATATTCTTGATTACCGTCTGTAGTTTCAACAAGTGTGTCATTTTTTAAACTTGAAATGACATAAGGTACTAAACTTGCTGATTTTTGACCTGGGCCAAATGTGAAGAAAATTCTACCCCAAGCAAAACTGATCTCTTTTTCTTTCTGTAGCGATTTTAAATATTGGTATAGTTTATTTTTATTTTTACCATATTCGTTATTTGATTTTAACGAATTCTCGTTTTCTAAAATTGCCTCACCACTACTTAAATCATATTCAAAACAAGAACCTGAAACAACCAATCGTTCACCTCCATTATCATAAAAATAGTGAACTAATTTTTTACTTAAATGATACCACTTTTCATTTTCATTGGAACCAAAACTCAAACCACTCTCTACTTTCCAAGCTAAATGCAAAAAATGAGTGGGTTTTATTTTTTGAAATAGTTCTTCAACTTTAGCGGTCTCAAATAAATCAACAGTATACCAAAATAAGTTCTCTGCGTTTTGTTCATTTAAATTTCTTGTTAAGGCATGAATTTCATAATCACTTTTTACTAGCACATTGATACAATGTTTACCAATAAAACCCGAAGCTCCTGTAACTAAAATTCTTTTCATTCTAAAGTGAATTGTTTTTTATGATTTATTATTTAATGTTGTATATTCTTCTACGGCTTCGCCGCTCTAAGTCCCATACATGGGAGAAGGTATTCGTTTTAAAAAGCAGTTTATTAAGAATAATAAACATAAAATAGTTATGCTATGAAAAGCACAATCAAAATAATTAACGTATAAAATAGCCATTAATTATAATATGTACTAGGTATCTTTATATAAACTTTAAGAATACCTTACAATACATATT
>DOIV01000113.1:0-706 GCA_003511845.1 Flavobacteriaceae bacterium
TACGACTTTAGTTTTTTAGTATTTCGTTTTGATATTGGGTTTAAAACCTATGAACCTTACTTAGAAACTACTAACAAATGGTTCAAAAATTATAATTTTAATCATGCCGTTTATAATATTGGTATTAATTATCCTTTTTAATAAACTTTAAAAGTTTAAACATAAAGCTAATAATCTATAACGATTTCGTTTTTTTATCTATAAAGCATAGATAATTTTAGTAATTTTATCGTTCATTAATAATTAAAAAATTATGTCTCATAAAATAAAACCTGGAGTTGCTACTGGCGACCAAGTACAATAAATATTTAAACTTGCCAAAGAAAAGAAG
Organism: Flavobacteriaceae bacterium; assembly: GCA_003511845.1. Classification (GTDB taxonomy): domain Bacteria; phylum Bacteroidota; class Bacteroidia; order Flavobacteriales; family Flavobacteriaceae; genus Aureibaculum. The sequence goes on from DOIV01000113.1 coordinate 332, forward strand.
TTTGCATTACCTACAGCAAATGTTATTGGTTCTAATACCATAAACGGTGTTTTAGAAACTGCGGCAACTTTAAATGCTCCTGTAATTATTCAATTTTCAAATGGAGGTGCTCAATTTATAGCTGGTAAAGGATTGTCTAATGAAAATCAAAAGGCAGCTATTGCTGGTGGTATTGCTGGGGCAAAACATGTTCACGTAATGGCAGAAGCATATGGTGTGCCAGTCATTTTACATACTGACCATTGTGCAAAAAAACTATTACCTTGGATAGATGGTTTATTAGATGCTAGTGAAAAACATTTTGCTGAAACAGGAAAACCTCTATATAGCTCACATATGATTGATCTTTCTGAAGAACCAATAGAAGAAAATATT
>DOIV01000113.1:1038-2359 GCA_003511845.1 Flavobacteriaceae bacterium
ATATTTAACTCGTATGAGTAAAATGGGTATGACTTTAGAAATTGAATTAGGTATTACAGGTGGTGAAGAAGATGGTGTTGACAATTCTGATGTAGATGTTTCAAAGTTATATACGCAACCAGAAGAAGTTGTTTATGCTTATGAAGAACTTTCTAAAATAAGCCCGAGATTTACAATTGCTGCAGCTTTTGGGAATGTACATGGGGTATACAAACCAGGGAATGTAAAATTAACTCCAAAAATTTTAAGAAACTCTCAAGAGTTTATCACCAAAAAATATGGTGTTGAAGAAAATCATATCGATTTTGTATTTCACGGAGGTTCAGGTTCTTCAGTTGAAGAAATTAGAGAAGCTATTGATTACGGAACTATAAAAATGAATATCGATACCGATTTACAATATGGTTTTATGACAGGTATTAGAGATTATATGTCAGACAAATCTGATTATTTACAGCATCAAATAGGCAACCCTGACGGAGATGATGTTCCTAATAAAAAATATTACGATCCTAGAAAATGGATGCGTGAAGGTGAAGTTACCTTTATAGCTAGATTAAAACAAGCCTTTGAAGATTTCAAAAAATGTAGACACATTATAAAGCATTTTAATTTTTAATGATAAATACAAATCACAAATTACAGAAAACTGTAGTTTGTGATTTGTTTTTTACTAACTTGCCCATCTAAAATTTACTATTATGTCATCTTGGTTTAAAAGAAAAGATAAAGGAATTCAGACTGCTACAGAGGATAAGAAAGATGTCCCTAAAGGGCTTTGGTACAAAACTCCTAGTGGTAAAATAGTAGAAACTGAAGAACTAAAAGAAAATTTTTATGTAAGCCCTGAAGATGGTTATCATGTAAGAATAGGCAGTAATGAATACTTTGAAATTTTATTTGATGATAATAAATACAAAGAGCTGAACTCAAAAATCACTTCTAAAGATCCTTTAAAATTTGCAGATACAAAAAAATATGTTGATCGTTTAAAAGATGCTCAAGAAAAAACCAAATTAAAAGATGCTGTCAGAACTGCTGTAGGTAAATCATTAGGCAAAGACGTCGTTATAGCAGCAATGGACTTTACATTTATTGGAGGATCAATGGGGAGTGTTGTAGGTGAAAAAATTGCCAGAGCTATAGGATACTCTATTAAAAATAAAATTCCGTTTTTAATGATTTCAAAATCTGGTGGTGCTCGTATGCAAGAAGCTTCTTTATCATTAATGCAATTGGTAAAAACTTCCGCTAAATTAGCACAATTATCAGAAGCTGGTATTCCTTATATTTCTTTATGTACAGACCCAACAACTGGTGG
>DOIV01000113.1:2772-9288 GCA_003511845.1 Flavobacteriaceae bacterium
CCTCGTGTTGTAAAAGACACAACAGGAAAAGAATTACCTGAAGGTTTTCAACGTTCTGAATTTGTATTAGAACACGGTTTTTTAGATAAAATTATTGAACGTAAAGACTTAAAAAAACAAATCAACTTATATATTGACTTGATTCAAAATATTCCTGTAAGGACTGAAAATAAAGCTTAAATCGAACTCAAGTTTTAACTAAAAAATATCAGACAATTTTTTCAAAAAGGCTTCTTTTCTTCTTACTGCCACTTCAATATGAGTTCCGTCAGATAATAAAATATAGCCCCCTTTACCTTTGATATATTTTTCAACAAATGCTAAATTAATAAGGTGTGAATTATGCGTTCTAAAAAAATTATATTGTTCTAATAAACTATCAAAGTGTTTTAACGTTTTTGCTACAGTGATTTTTTTATTTCCTACTAAAAATAGGTGTGTATAATTTATATCGGACTGACATCTTATAATATCAACTACTTTTACAAATGTTAATCCGTCAACAGTAGGAATAGCAATTTTTTTTGAGTGTTCAGTTTTCTCTTCAAGGTTATGAATAAGTACTTCCACTTTTTTTGAAACGTCTTTTAATGATGTTTTATCTTTGAGTTTTTCTATGGTTTTATTGAGTTCATCTTCATCAATAGGTTTCAGTAAGTAATCTAAGGCTGAAAATTTAAAAGCATTCACTGCATAACTATCAAAAGCTGTGGTAAAAACAATTTCAAAATCAATGCTTACAAACTGTTTTAATAAATCAAATCCTGTTTTTTCGTGTATCTGTATATCCAAAAAAATAACATCTGGTTGCATAGATTCTATAGCAACTTTAGCATCTTCAATATTCATACAAACCTCTATAATTTCAACAATATTTATATAGCTGCTTAATTGTTTACTTATTCTTTCAACACAATGTTGTTCATCATCAATAATGATAGCTTTCAGCATAGTTTTAGTTTAAAAACGAAGTTCTAAAGGTAGTTTTAGTTCTACTCTTAACCCTTGTGATTTATCAAACATTTCAAAACTTCCTTTTGTCTTTTTTAGTTGGTTGATTATATCAAGCCTGCTTTTTGTAATTTTAACGCCCATTGAAGTGTTTTCTATTTTACTACTTTGAGTGTTTTTTCTTCCTACACCATCATCTTCAACACTACAAAACAATATTTCATTTTCTTGCTTAAAGGCTATTAGAATATGTCCTTTAGTATCTTTTGGTGATATGCCGTGCCAAATACTATTCTCAATAAAAGGCTGTAAAATAAGTGGAGGTATTAAGGTGTTTTCAATATCAATATTCTCATCTATTACAATTTTATATGAAAGTTTATTCTTTAACCTGAGAGATTCTATTTGAATATATAATTCTGTCAATTCTAAATCCTCTTCTAAACTAATCCATTTTTTTTCAGAGTTTTCTAAGATAGAACGTGTTAATTTCGAAAATTTTATCAAATAATCATTTGCAGTATCAATATCATGCTTAGCCATATAATCACTAATAGAACTCAAAGAATTAAATATAAAATGCGGGTTCATTTGCGAACGCAATGCTTTCAATTCTGTCTCTGCGACTTTGGTATTAAAATCTGCAACTTTCTTTTCTTCTAAAGCATCTCTTTTTCTTTTATATAAAATATAACCTATAAAGGCTGAAACTATTAATATCCCACCTCCTGCAATGGCAGTATTTTTAATAAAACGTTGTTGTTTTATTTTAGTATTGGCAATTGCTTGCTTTTTTTCAAAATCTGCTTTTAAAGTAGTTTTTTCTTTATCATAAATATGTTTTACTTCTAAACGTGCAATTTCTTCTTTCTTTTCTACTGAATTAAAACTATCTTTTAAAACAACTGACAGTGTTTTAGTTTTGTATGCTTTTTTATAATTTCCAATTTTAGAATTAATTTGAGCAATACTTTCTAATGCATCAAATTGTAAATTTAAACTTTTTGCTTTTTTTGCGTATTCTAAAGCCAATTCATAATTATTTTCAGCTTTATTTAAGCTATTTATAGAGGGTATATTCTCATAGCATAAACCTAAATTTTTATGCACAATTGCTAAATTGTTACTGTTTTTTAATTCTTCATACACTTTTTTTGTTCGTTTAAAATAGGGCAATGCTTTTTTATAATCTAAAAGGGTAATATATGCAATTCCAATATTTGTAAGTGCACTGGCCATTCCTCTTTTATTCTCATTCTCCTTCATAATTTTATATGCCTGTTCATAGAAAGTTATGGCTTTTTTAGAATCGTCTAAATCGTTATAAACTCTACCAATATTAGTTAATGCGTTTGCAACTCCTTCTTGATAATCAATACGTTTAAAGTGAGATAATGCTTTTTGTTGGTATTCTAAAGCAAGTTCTAATTGTTCTAGCCTTGCATATAAAAGTCCGGTATTACTTATTATACTTGCATATTGTAAATCGTTAGTTAGATTTAAGCTCTCATAAATCTTAGTGGCTTTTAAATAGTTAGATAATGCCTCAGGATAATCTGAAAGGTACATATTATTAATACCTATACTATTTAACATTTTAGCCATTAATAAACTATCTTTTTCTTTTTCAAAAACCTTATATGCTTTACTATTATTGTCATTTGCCTGTCTATAATCAGATTGATTAAAATAAACCAAGCCTTTATTATAAATCAACCTTGCAATCGCTTTTTGGTTGTTAATCTTGTTATGAATAGTAATTGCTTTATCATACATTGTCAATGCTAAAGAGTCTTGTCCATTCGCACTATAATTATGGCCTTTATAAGCATATGAAGTAGCTAGTTTAGAAGATTGCGATAATTTTTTAGCCAATTCTATTGCTTCAGTTGCTGTTTCAATTCCTTTATCAGGGTTTATTGCATAATAATTATACGATAAGTTATTTAATGCATTTAATCTAATCGTATCTAGTTCAAGATGATTTTCTAAAAACAATTTTAAAGAGTTTATCTTTTGTTGTTGTGAAAACCCTAAAGCAGTAAATAATAGATATAAGATAAAGAAGATAATCTTTTTTATTGAGGGTTGCGTCATAAGATAAATTAATGAATCTCAAATATAAACATTTTTTATCTTCATGCTTTCAATTCAATCTAATCATCAATTGACAGTTATCAGAATAATCCTTACAGAAAATAATAAAGTCACAACGTTTAATAAATTAGCATTCAATAACTATATGTTTATCACTAATTTAGCTATTCATATAAAACTATTTCATCACAATTAAAACTAATAGCTATGAAAACAAGGTTTAACAACTATTTTTTATCACTGTCTCTGATTCTATTAATTATCAGTTGTACACCAGAAACTGTTCTTGAAGATATTATTGATAAAGGTGATTTTACTGCCAAAGTAAATGGAAAGAATTTTAATGCAGATAACGCTGCTATCGCTACAGAAATTACAATTCATTCTATTTCTGGAATTTATTCTATTGGTATGATTGCAGCTGACGTAATCAATGTAGGTACTAAAAAAGCAATAGCCCTAGTTATGATTGGTTCTGATTTTGACCAATTAGTTGCTGGAAAAACTTTTACTGAAATTATTAAAAACGAAATCGAAGGTGGTGGCGGTGGCTACTCTGAAGATATAACAAATAATAATGTAGACATAGGTACAGATATTGTAGAAAGTATTTTTATAAAAATAACAACTATTGATAAGGAGAATAAATTAATTTCAGGAGAATTTAATTTTATTGCCATTGATGAGGATACAAATAAAAAATATACCGTTACTGATGGTAAATTTAAAGATATTCATTATACCCTGAATTAACTAAATAATCAAAAAACATGAAAAAATCAATTTTTTACTTTGTATTTATAATATTCTCGACTTCCTTTACCTACGCTCAAGAATTTAACGTAGGTACAAATTTAATCAATGCTGGTGTCGGTTTTGGTGGTAATTTCGGGAGCTATACAACGTCTTCTCAAAGTCTTGGGTACAGTATAGGTTTTGAAAGAGGCGTTTGGGAGGTTCCAGGTCCAGGTGTTGTAAGTCTAGGGGCTTATTTAGGCAGAAAAACATACTCCTACAATTATTTAGATAGTAATGATAAATGGTCATATACTATTGTAGGTGTTAGAGGTGCATATCATTATAATGGTTTAGATGTTGATAATCTTGATGTTTATGGTGGAGTTATGGCTTCCTACAACATTCTTTCATTTACTGGTTCTAGAAATTTTGGTAGTAAACCCAGTGCAACAGGTTTTATTGGAGGGCGATGGTTTTTTGCAGAAAATTTTGCTGTATTTGCTGAGGCAGGTTATGGAGTTTCCTATTTAACTGTTGGAGCAACCATAAGGTTATAATTTACATACACATTTTATAAATTTATTATGAAAAACACACAACTATTCTTCGCATTATTAATTCTATTTTCTCAATTCGAATTATTTTCTCAAACGCGAAATGAAAGAAAACCAAAAGAAAATAAAATTACTAAAGAGGTTGATAAAGCAAACCAAACGGTTAAAGACACAAATGAATCTATTAAAAATACTGTAGCAACATCTAAGGAAACTATAGGTGAATTAAAAGAAACTATAAGTTTTTTATTCCCTAAAAAAAATAAGAATAAAACAAAAGGTATAGTTTCAATTCACATAACTCAAGTAGAATATGATGCTGTAGATTTAAATCAACTTTACAAAGCTATTACTAAGGCAAAAGGAATTAAAAAACCATCAAAAAGCTTTGAAAATAATATTGCCATTATTAAAGTTAGCTATAAAAAAAGTGTAGATGATTTGTGGCAAAAGGTTCCAGAACATATCCGAAAAGCATTCAAAATGGTAAAAATGGATCATCAAACAATGTTAGTAAATTGGTCTAAGAAGTAAATAATTATAAAAAAGTTAATGGCTATAATTTTGATTTTTTAAAGTTAAGTACTAAAAACATCCTTCACACAAAGCATTGTCAATCAAAATAATAATTTTATATTTGCCGCCTGATAGAATATCAGTACATAAAAATTATTAATTAAAAATTTAATGTTAGCATGTATTTAGCAGCAGAAAAAAAAGCAGAGATTTTCAAAAAACACGGAAAATCTGAAAAAGACACAGGTTCAACAGAAGGTCAAATAGCCTTATTTACCTACAGAATCAATCACTTATCATCACATTTAAAGAACAACAGAAAAGATTATAATACAGAACGTTCTTTAGTGAAACTGGTAGGAAAACGTAGAAACTTATTAGACTACTTAATGAAAACAGATATTGCAAAATATCGTATTTTAATTAAGGAGTTAGGTATAAGAAAATAAAAAAAAGGAGGCTAATTGCCTCCTTTTTTATTTATCCCCAATTCTTTTGAGGATAAACTAAAAAGCTTTAATTAAACTTTTCATTGGTAAACAACACAACGGTAAACCAATTGTTTAATAAAAAATTAAAAAGAATTATGATACCAAAGGTATTTAAAGAAATTATCGATTTAGGAGATGGAAGAACCATTTCTATTGAAACAGGAAAGTTAGCCAAGCAGGCTCATGGTTCTGTTGTTGTTCAATCAGGAAAATGTATGTTATTATGTACAGTAGTTTCCAATTACGAACAGAAAGACCTTAATTTTCTACCGTTAACAGTAGATTACAGAGAGAAATTTGCTGCTGCAGGTCGTTATCCAGGAGGTTTCTTCAAAAGAGAAGCAAGACCAAGTGATGGCGAAGTATTAACTATGCGTTTAGTAGATAGAGTTTTACGTCCGTTATTCCCAAAAGATTATCACTCTGAAACTCAAGTGATGATTCAATTAATGTCTCATGATGAAGATGTTATGCCAGATGCAATGGCAGGTTTAGCAGCATCTGCAGCTATTCAATTATCAGATTTTCCATTTGAATGTGCTATCTCTGAAGCAAGAGTTGGTCGTGTAAATGGTGAATTTGTTATCAACCCAAGTAGAGCACAATTAGCTGAATCTGATTTAGATATGATGATTGGTGCTTCTGCTGATTCAGTAATGATGGTAGAAGGTGAAATGGATGAGATTTCTGAAGAAGAAATGGCTGATGCTATCAAGTTTGCTCATGAAGCAATTAAAGTACAATGTGCTGCTCAAATAAAATTAGCAGAAGCATTTGGAAAGAAAGAAGTTCGTGAATATGAAGGCGAAAGAGAAGAGAAAGATTTAGAGAAGAAAGTGCATGACATGGCATATGATAAAGTGTATGCTATTGCAAAAGCAGGGTCTGCTAAACATGAAAGAAGTGCTGCCTTTTCTGAAATAAAAGAAAGTATTAAAGCAACGTTTTCTGAAGAAGAATTAGATGATTATGGTGGCTTAGTTTCTGATTATTATCGCAAAGCTGAAAAAGCTGCAATACGTGATTTAACCTTAAACGAAGGTTTACGTTTAGATGGTCGTAAGACAGATGAAATTAGACCTATTTGGTGTGAAGTAGATTACTTACCATCAACTCATGGTTCGTCTATCTTTAGTAGTGGTGAAACTCAAGCTCTTGCAACGAATACT
>DOIV01000046.1 GCA_003511845.1 Flavobacteriaceae bacterium
TAAAAGACTCAGCAAACATTGTACCTTATATTGATATTGAAATAGATGATTTGGGCTTACAAAAACATCGCATATTAATGTTAGACATGCTGGCAAATAATAATTGGGAAAGACCTATCTATTTTACGGGTGGTGCTTACGCGGATGATGAATATATTTGGTTAAAAGATTACTTACAATTAGATGGCTTAGCTTATAAATTTGTACCCATTAGAACCCCAAGTACTGATGAAAATGGACGATCTAAAAGCGTATTAGATATGGGGCGAATTGATACAGAAACCATGTACAATAATGTGAAAAAATGGGATTGGAAAAACAGCAATAGCGATGACATTTATGTAGATGTTGAAACCCGAAAAAACAGTATTTCATTCAGAAACAGCTTAATTAGATTATCTGAAGCCTTAATCAAAGAAGGTAAAAAGGATAAAGCTGAAGAAATTTTAGATATGTCTATTGAAAACTTACCGATTAAACGTTATGATCATTACGGATTGGTATTAGGTTATATTGATAATTATTATCAAATAGGCAAAAAAGAAAAGGCAAGAAAAGTCGCCAATATTTTAGTTGATATTTTTCAAGATAGAATTGAATACTATGAAACCTTTGATGATTCTGATGTTGCTCAACATTATGGAGACATAGAAGGCACATTAATGATGTATAATAATGTAGTAAGTATGGCTGATGAATTTGATGAAACATTTGCTACAGAATTGAAAAAAGGATATATAGAGTCTATAAAATCTTTAGAAGGAGTTTTGGGTAGTGAGTAAATTCCTCTCCCTAACCTTCTCCATCCCGAAGTGTCGGTAGAGAGGGAATCTATACCAATTAAAATGAAAACTTATCTAGCTAAAACTCCAAATCTGATTTCGAAATTATTTTCGAATCAGGTTTGGAGTTTTTCTACAAAAGAAAAAGTGCTTTACCTTACTTTTGATGATGGTCCAACTCCAAGAATAACCAATTGGGTTTTAGACACACTTAACAAATACAATGCAAAAGCAACATTTTTTTGTATTGGCAAAAATGTTGAACAACATCCACAAATTTTTCAAGATATTATTGATAAAGGGCACTCTATAGGTAATCACACTTACAACCACCTTAACGGATGGAAAACAAATACCGATGTGTATTTACAATCTATTTTAAAAACAGAAAAGCTAATTCAGAAATCTAAAATCTCAACTCAATCCCGAAGCGTCGGGACAAAACTCTTCCGTCCTCCTTACGGAAAAATCAAACCTTCTCAAACCAAATTATTGCTAAAAAACAACTATAAAATTGTGATGTGGTCAGTCTTAAGCGGCGATTTTGATTCGAAAATTACTCCCGAAAAATGTTTGAAAAATGTGATTAATAATAGTAAAAATGGAAGTATTCTAGTATTTCATGATAGCAAAAAAGCATTTGATAAACTTCAAATTGTATTGCCAAAAATTTTAGAACATTTTAATAAAAAAGGATATACTTTTAAGAAAATAATTTAATTGTCATTCAGAACGAAATGTAATGAAGCGAAGAATCTCTTACATCAAGGGTAAGTTCTACACATACTGCTGTACCAAACTTATCAAAGTACCCGCATCTTGCTCACCAGATTGACGCCATTTCATTTCACCACCTTTATAGATAATAAAAGTCGGATTTCCTTTAATACGCAATGCATTTGCTAAAATTTCATTTTTTTCAATATCAATTTTGATAATTTTAGCTTTATCGCCTAAAGCGATAGCAACATCTCTTAACGTATTATGAAGTTTAGAGTTGTTTTCATTCCAATCAGCATAGAAGTCTATTAATGTTGGAATATTCGAACCGATTAATTCACCAAATTTTGCCATAAGTAGCTCATTTTAAAGTTTAAACCATGGGTTGACTGATACAAATATACAGATTTTAAACAATTTTCTTTTGTTTTAACGTAATAACTGTTATTTCTGGCCAAATACCTACTCGTCCTGGAAAAGCCAGAAACCCAAAACCTCTATTCACATTTAAAAAACGACCAGCTTCTTCGTAAATACCTGCCCAATATTTATACCGCCATTTTACGGGGCTCCATTTAATCCACCCAGGTATTTCAATACCAAATTGCATTCCATGTGTATGACCGCTTAAAGTTAAGTGATAATGTGTATCATGGTTTTTCACTTTCTGATCCCAATGACTCGGGTCGTGACTCATTAATATTTTAAAAGAATCTGAAGCGATTCCTTTTGAAGCTTTATCAAGATCTCCTGCCTTTTTAAATCCGCCCGCTCCCCAATTTTCAACACCTATCAATGCTAATTTAGCATTATTCTTTTCTAAAGTTCTATTTTTATTTAACAGTAAATCAAAACCCAATTCTTGATGTATTTCTTCTAAATCTTGTAGATTTTGGTCTTTTGCCTCATCACTTTCCCATGTAATATAATCTCCATAATCATGATTGCCCAACACAGAATATTTCCCGTCTTTGGCTTTTAATTGTTTAAATGTATCTATCCAAGGAATCATTTCATCAGCTCTATTATTTACCAGATCTCCTGTAAATAAAATCAAATCTGATTTTTGCTGATTGATTAAATCAATACCATATTCAATTTTTGTTTTGTTATCAAAACTCCCACTATGAATATCAGAAATTTGCGTGATCTGATAACCATCAAAAGCTTTAGGCAAATCTTCAAATTCTAAGGTGTATTTTAATACTTTGTAGTTGTACTTTCCTTTAAAAATACCGTAAAACAAAGCTCCAAAAGGCAAAGCTGCAATACCTAATGCGATTTGACTTACAAACTTTCGCCTTGACGGAAAATAAGCTACTCCATTAGAATCGCCCTGAATAAAAAACTTAAATAATGCTTGTGGTGTACGAATTACATCTTCACCAAACATAAAAAAAAGCACAAACACTTTAGGAACAAATACAATCAAAAAAACACCAATAGCTTTATTGGTACTTAATGTCAAGCCAATTTTTTTATCAAAATTAATAGACAATTGGTAGAGAAAGTACCCTAAGACAAAAAAAGAAATTACCCAATAAATGATAAGTAACCATTTATTTTTAGACAGGGTTTTAAATGCTTGAAAAGCATAAAAATCAATCAGCAAATAAATAGCAATAAAAATAATCCAACGAATCATAAATTTCTATTTATAACAAATATACTTTTTTAGGCAAAGTATGGTAAATTTTTCTAGCTTTCTTTGTTTTTAATTTCATTAGTTGCTTTATAGTTTGTAATTTTGATAACTTCTCAAACGAACTTATATGTCAGATAAAAAACGCCTTTTCTTAGTTGATGCCTTTGCCTTAATTTTTAGAGGATATTATGCCTTTATTAAAAACCCAAGAATCAATTCAAAAGGCTTAGACACCTCAGCAATTATGGGTTTTATGAACTCATTATTAGATGTAATTAAACGTGAAAGACCAGATCATTTGGCCGTTTGTTTTGACAAAGGCGGAAGTGTTGCTAGAAAAGAAGCTTTCCCTGAATATAAAGCCAATCGCGATGAAACCCCAGATGCTATAAAAATTGC
>DOIV01000055.1 GCA_003511845.1 Flavobacteriaceae bacterium
TCTACAATATCTATTTGTAAATTTGAAATAAGTTCTGGCAATTCAGGATCAATATTATTTGGTAACTCATCTCTAAGAAATAGTTTTAACGCAGCATATGCCTTTTCTAGGGTTTGTTGATTTTGTGTTAGATTCGTATTGGCATTATATACATCTAATTCTAAATTTAACACATCATTACGTTCTATAGACCCTAAATCATATCGTTTTTCACCAATTTTAAATAATTTTTCGGCAGATTGTTTATTCTCTCTTGCTATTTCCACTTTTTTACTAGCCAATGCCCAATTAAAAAATAAGTCTACTGTTTTTAAGTTTATGCTTTGTAATTCATATATAAAGTCTTGTTTTGCCTTTTGGTATTGTAATGGTGCTGTTTTATGTTCCCATTTAAAGGCATTAAATGCCATTAAGGGCTGAATTAATCCAATACGTACAGGTGTGGCATTGTAATTTTCTATCCTTGTAATACCAGAGTTTACCAATCTATCAAAACTGGAATTTATAAAAAGACTTGTTCCTGTTGTTCTAATATTTTGAGTGATGGACACATTAGCAAAAGTGCTTAAAGTTTGTTGTTCTCTAAACACATCAATGTTTTGTTCTGAATCATATCGTTTTACCAATGTCCTATTAAATGTAAAGGGACGTAATTCAAAATTAATTTTTGGTAATAGACTTGATTTAAACGATTTGTATTGCCAGTAGTTTACGCCATATTTCCGTTTAGCTTTAAAAGCATCTAAAGAATTTTTACTTGCTAAACTTAAAACATCTTGGAGTGATACTTTTTTTTCTGATGGCAATATAGGTTCTATATTTTGCGACATTGCATTATGAGTATTCCATAAGCAACATCCTATAATAAATATGAGTATTAATTTATTTTTTAACATTGACTTTTAGTTTTGCGAGATAATAATAACATAGCGGTATAAAATACAAGCTCACCAGAGTTCCTAATAACATACCCCCGATTAAAGCAATAGCTAAAGGGGCTTGTAATTCTGCTCCTAATCCACTTGAAAACAATAAAGGTACTAAGGCTAGTATGGTGGTTAAACTTGTCATGAGTATTGGTTTTAAACGACGTTGTCCAGCAATGAGTAAGGCTTTAATTAGTGAATAACCTTGACGTTGTAATTGTATAATAGTATCTACTTTTAAAATGGAATCGTTAATAATGATACCGCTCATTACCACAATGCCAATCATGGACATCAAGTTAATGCTCATTCCAAATAGTTTTAAGAATAGGAAAGCACCTGCCAAATCCAATGGGACTTCTAATAAAATAATAAGAGGTAAGGTAAACGATTCAAATTGCGAGGCTAGAATAAAATAGAGTAATACCAATGAAATAAGAAGTACGATATTTAATTCGTCCATCAATTCTTGATTGCTAAAATAGCTTCCTGAAAAACTCACATCGTACCAAGGGTTCTTGTTAACAGCCTCTTTAATATTGGTCATTGTATTATCAACTTGGTCTTCTTTAATTAGTAATTCTAACGGATAATATTCGCCTTCTGTACCACCTCTAATGGTTTTTAAATCCTTTGCTGATACCACATTAATAAAATCCTTGATATGGAATACGGCACTATCTTGAGATATTACGGTGGTTTCATCTAAAATAGTATTGATTCGTTTTGCAGATCCTCCCAAGATTACAGGTACAAAGTTTTGATTATCGGTAATGGATAAAATTTCACGTTCGTTAAAGGCACTTTTAAGTGTGCTAAATATGGTATTGGCACTAACTCCGTAGGTCATTAGTTTTTCTTGGTCGGCTACCAAAGTCATATAATCTTGCCAAACGATGGGTTTAAGCTCTAAACCGCCTAAATTCTGCTGCACCTGATACCATATGTTTTTGAGTTCTTCATTTTGACTACTACCCAAATTTTCTACATTTCGTAAACGTGCAACTAAAGGGGTTTTATCATCAGAAAAAATAAGGTTGAAAATATTATCCACATCGTTATACGCATATAATGCGTTTGGATATTTCTTTAGAATACCTGTTTGTAATGTCTGTTTTATAACTTCTAAATCATCTGGTGTTTTACATTGAAAGTACAATGTGGTTTCTGAAGCTTTGGCCTCTGTTGTTTTATCTAAGATAAATTGTTGATTCCCTACTAGAGCCGTTTGATTGACTAATTTTTCTTTTATAGGGTTTAACAATTTTAGAATTCTACTCTTATTTTCTTCTACATGGATTTGTTCGTTCCAATCTATTTTTAATAGGGTTTCTGTTTTAGTAAAGTGTGGCATTTGTGTTTTTGGTAGCAGCGTAAATAGCCCAAATGCTAATAAAAGTAAAACAAGGCAGATACTCCAAGATAGCTTTTGTTTTCGCATCACCCATCGGAATCCTTTTTCATAGAGTGCTGCATAATCTAAGGTATTTGCTTTGGTCAGAAAGCGAGTAATACGTCCTTCTTTATTACTATCCTTTAAATGAAATAAGCGATATAAAACGGGTAAGAGTGTAATGGATACAAAAAAAGATGCAAATAAGCCTATACTTATTGCCATGGCTTGGTCATAAAATAACGCTCCGCTAATACCGCTTAAAAATACCAAAGGTAAAAACACGGCACAGGTGGTAAGTGCAGAACTTAATAAGGGTTTTATCACCTCATTAGTGCCTTTTACGCAAGCTTGATTTAGATTAAATCCTTGTTCTCTAAATTGGGTAATATTATCGATAACAATAATAGAATTATCTATCATCAAGCCTATACCTAAGACCAATCCTGACAAGGAAATGATATTTATTGAAATTTCAAAGAGTTGAAAAAATAGCAAACAAATAATAATAGATGTTGGGATGGTAATTCCTATCAACAATGGGGATTTTATATTTTTTAAAAACAAAAACATAATTCCAAAAGCTAATAACATGCCCCACAACAAACTTTGAAATAAATTATTTATGGCATAATCTAATAACTTGGTTTGGTCTCTGGTTATGGTAAAGTCAACATTTGGGTAATCGGTTTCAAAGTAGTCTAAAAGTTCATTTAATGCTTCTTTTAAATCTCCCATTCGGGCATCACTTTGTTTGATGATTGCCATGGTAACCGCTTCTTTGCCATCAGACAACACCAAACCTGTTCGCTTTTGCGGATGCTCTAAAACTTCTGCAAGTTCTTTTAATTGATAAGACACGATTGTTTTTATGTATGTAAAGGTCTTTTATTTCCTGAATGTTATTCAAAGTATTTCCTAAACGGACATCGTATTGATATTGACTATCTTTAATAAGTAAACTACCTATTTCTAAATCGTAGTTTTTAATGGTAGTTTCCAATTCATCTAAGCTTATGCCTAATGCTGTGAGTTTGTTATTAGTCTGGAATGATTAAGATTTCTGGGGCTACCAAGCCACTCACATCAACCATAGCCACTTCACTGACTTGCTCAATACGCTTTCGAATAACTTGATTAGCAAAACGATTAA
>DOIV01000045.1 GCA_003511845.1 Flavobacteriaceae bacterium
ATTTTGGGTGAATAGTTACCTCTAAAAAATATTTATTTTATAAATATTAGGGCTTATTGTTAATATAATTTATATATTTGCCCCGTTGGATATTTATATTCAACACTTTTTCTTTTTCATAGCAATTTTCCCACTCTTTTTTTAGAGTGGGTTTTTTTTGTTTATAATCTTTTTTTTGTTGATAAAAAAATCTTATCAGGATGTAAGTAATTAAAAATGAGTAAATTAAAAATTAATTTTGAGGAATTACAAATTGTATCTTTTGTTTTAACAATAATTTAAAATAACTTACGTTATAATTATTGTATTTCTGAGCAATAGCTTGGTAATACTTCTTTTTCATAGCAATTTTCTCACTCTTTTTTAATTAAAGAGTGGGATTTTTTGTTTTAACTCAGTCGATATTTTATTAAAAACGCTTACTTTTGTTTTAAAGTAGACTGCCTTATCGATTTGTTTTGAATTTATTCAAATAAATAGGAAAGTCCGGACACCAGAGAGTATCATAGCGGATAACATCCGTCCAGTGTAAACTGAGGACAAGTGCAACAGAAAGCAAGTACAGTTTGGCTGTAGTGAAACCAGGTAAACTCTATGAGGTGCAATGCTACGTATATTAGAATCCCGAAAGGGTAAGGATAACTCGTCCAATTCTAAGGGGTAAGCAGCTAAAGTTATACAGTAATGTATAACATAGATAAATGATAAGGATTCGCTTTGGCGAAAACAGAATCCGGCTTATAGTCTACTTTTTTTTCTTAAAATTTTCCCAAAAACACCAAGGCATATCAATCAGTACAAACCCTTATGATTATTAATCAAATTGAGTATTATGAGGTGTTGTAAATAATTAGAAACAGTTGTTTTTGAAGTTGCTTAAGAATTTCTTAAGATTTCAAATCTATTTTAAGAAGAAAGAAATATTAATAATTTTTTAAAAAATTATTATGACAAAAAAAATTGTAATTTTAGCCTTATTGGCTTTTGGATTAATCTTCACATCATGTAATGATGATGATGAAAAAACTAGTGACTCTTCAAAGGAAAATTTAACACTTAACATTGCTGGATTGGAAGAATTAGGTTCTGACTTTGTTTATGAAGGGTGGATTATTGTAGACGGTGTACCTGTAAGTACAGGTACTTTTACCAGTGCTGCTGCTGAGCAATCCTTTGAAGTTGATGCTGCAAAATTAGAAGCTGCAATAAAGTTTGTATTGAGTATTGAGCCTGCAGGAGAAACAGGTGATGATGCAGCAACACCATCTAGTACTAAATTGGTGGTTGGAGAATTTTCAGGAGAAAGTGCTACAGTGTCTGTTGGGACTGTTGGTAATTTTGCAACAGAAGCTCCTTCTGGTAAGTTCTTTTTACGCTCACCGACTGATGAAATGTCAGGAGCAGAAAATAACGGAAATGATGAAAACGGAATTTGGTTTGGTATACCAGGAACTCCACCAACTGCAGGTTTGGTATTACCAGTATTAGAAGCAGGTTGGAAATATGAAGGTTGGGTAGTAACTGATGAAGGGCCATTATCTACAGGTACATTTACTACATTTGATGCAGCTGATGATAATGCAGGTTCTGAGACTTCTTTTAGTGGAACTGAAAATGCTGGGCCTCCAATTCCTGGTGAAGACTTCTTTAATAACGTTCCAGATGGCTTCACATTTCCTTTAGATATTAAAGGAAAAACTGTTGTGATATCAATAGAACCATCACCAGATAATTCTCCAGTCCCGTTTTTATTGAAGCCTTTAAAGGGTGCTGCAGGAGATGAAACTGCTCCAGCTACAAATGATTTAACTTTTGATAGTGCTTCTTTCCCTTCTGGAACAGTTACTAGAAAATAGTTAATAGAATAACAATTGAATTATTTAAGGTGTAATTTTTGTTGCACCTTTTTTTTGATTAATATTGTAAATTTGCGAAAATAAAAGCCACTAATAATAAAACTAATTAGTATGAAATTCAATAAAAAGATGTTAGGTAATATTTTATTTTTCGGATTTATAATATTCCTTTTTACACCTTATGGATTAAGCACAAGAGCAAAATTAACACAAGGTGTTGCTTATGTCAAAACGTTACTTATGCCTCCAACAGCTGAAGCAGTTAATGAAAGAGTTGAATTTAATACAGACTTTTCCTTAAAAGGAATAGTTAATGCAACTGATGTCAATCTAAAAGATCTAGATGGAGAAGTTATTTTTATTAATTATTGGGCAACTTGGTGTCCGCCATGTAGAGCCGAAATGCCTTCATTACAATCCTTATATGATGATTATAAAGGGAAAGTGTCATTTGTGTTTATTACTTCTGATGATGCACAGAAAGTAGAGCGTTTTTATACAAAACATAATTATGAGTTGCCAACCTATAATATACTATCAAATCCTCCAAAGGAAATAGATACAGAAACATTACCTGCAACTTTTGTAATTGATAAAAAAGGAAAAGTGGCCATGTCAGAATTTGGGCCTGCCAATTGGAATAGTGCTAAGGTAAGAGAATTATTAGATAATTTGATTAGTGAGTAACTTCATCAATAATTTCTAATAATAATTTACACCCTTTTTTTATTTCATCTTCTGAAATAGTAAGTGGTGGCGTAATACGAATTGCCTTACCTTCAAAAAGCAACCAAAAAAGCAACAATCCTTTTTTAAGAGATTTTAATATAATTTTAGTTGCTAGTTCTGGTGTTTCAACTAAGATGGCAAGCATTAATCCTTTACCTCTTATTTCTGTAATGGATTTATGTTGTAATAATTTTCTAAAGAGTTTTTCTTTTTCTAAAGCTTCCGCCATTAAATTACTAGTAGTAATTTCTTTGACCGTAGCTAAAGCAGCAGCTGCAATTACAGGATGTCCACCAAAAGTTGTGATGTGCCCTAATTTCGGATTTTCTTTTAGTAATGCCATTAGTTCAGTAGAAGCAATAAATGCTCCAATAGGCATACCACCACCCAAACCTTTTCCTGAAATGATAATATCAGGAGTTATATTGTAATTTTCAAACCCAAAAAACCGACCAGTTCTACCAATACCGGTTTGAATTTCATCTAAAATTAATAAAGCACCAACTTCTTGACAGCGTTTTTTAACTTTTAATAAATAATCTTTTTTGGGTTCAATAAAACCAGCTCCTCCTTGTATGGTTTCTAAAATAACAGCGGCAGTTTTACCTGTTATTTTGTTTAATTCAGTTTCATTATTAAATGTGATGAATTTTGAACCAGGGATTAATGGTCTAAATGCTCTGTTTTGATTTTCGTTTCCACAGACACTCATCGCACCTTGAGAATTGCCATGATATGCATTTTTTGCAGCAATAATTTCTGATCTTCCAGTAAAACGTTTGGCTAATTTCAATACACCTTCTGTAGCTTCTGTACCTGAATTGGTTAAATAAACAGACCAGTTTTGTTGTTGAGGTAATTGTGTAATTAAGAGTTTGCATAAATCAACAGTTGTTTGTTGAATGAATTCACCATACACCATTACATGCGTATATTTTTCAAGCTGATCAATGATTGCTTTTTTAACTTTAGGATGATTATGACCTAAACTAGTTGCTGAAACACCGGCAATAAAATCTAAATAAGATTTTCCGTTTTTATCATAGACAAAACTTCCATCTGCATGAGAAATTTCTATAGCTAATGGATGAGGTGACGTTTGTGCTTGATATTTAAAGAAATCTTTTTTAATAGTTTTATTCTTTTGGTTTTTGATGTAGTATAGTTTTACCCTTTTCTGACATTTCCTTTTTAGGGGTTTTAGCTGTTGATTTCTCGATAGTTTTATTTATAGAACTGTTTTGTTGATCCTGTTTGTTTTCACTTGATTTTACTTTGGTTTTAGTGTCTTCTATTTTAGGAATAATTTCATTATCAATAAAAATATCTTCAAGACTCAGTGGTTTTTCATCTTCACGCCATAAAAAACCTTTAAATTGTTTGAGATTTCCTGGGTAATCAGATGGTGGATATAAATCTCCTTCTGGTTCTGTAAAATAAGTAACTTCTCTAATTTTTTTATCTTTTATTTTTATATTGATATAACTGCTGGTGCTTTTGTCTATCCCAATAAGCTCATCTAGCTCATTCCTTACATACATAATGCTTTCAGAATTGCCAATGATATTGATGTCTTCTAGCTCGTTATCAATAAATTTACCTAAAATATTCCGACCTTTAATTTGATTGAAACCTGCTGAATCTTTTTGTATAACAAAAGCGTTTCTCAATATTTTTAGACTGTCTAATTTTTCAGTTTCAGGATTTGAAATTAAGTAAATAGTATCGCCAGTTACTTGACTTTCTTGTGACCATAACACAGGGTTTTTGAATAGTTGAGTAATACCCGTTTTTTGACTAGAATGGATAGAGTCACACTTACCGCTTAAATCACTTTTAAAAATTTTAACACCTCTAAAAGCTCTTACAATTCTGTTTTCTGGTTTACCAGTAACCATCAAAGTGTCACCATGTACATACATAGAATCTTTTTCAATGAGTGTAATCGCTACAGCTCTGCCAATTACAAAAGACGAATCTAATTTTTGAAAAAACTCGCCATAATTACCTCTAACATACATATTATTAAGGGTGTCAATCATTTGTATGTTCTTAGTGGCAGATGCAAAACTTTCATTTCTATTGTAAAATAAGCTATCTGCTTTTATGGTTCTATTGTTATATTCAATCAAAGAATTTTTTGTAAAATGAGAAATTCCTTTCTGAGTATCGTAAAACCCTTTTTCTGTATAGATGTAATTATCCTCACCTGTTATAGTTGATGGGCCATGTAAAAACGCCTGTCCGTTATTGGTATAATAATCTAAATGATTTGACTTTAATACATATTCAGGATTGGTTAAAACAACTTCTGATTGGGCTTGAAATTTTGAGGTTTGCAAAAAATAATTCCCAATTTTACTTTCCAAGACATTTGTAGTGTCTTTTATGGTTGCACCATTTTTATAATAGAGTAATTGTTTTTTTCTATCAAAATCTAACGTGTCTGTACTTAACGTCATGACGGGATCTTTCAAAACTACGTCACCCCAAGACCTTGCTTTTTTTGTATTGCCATTGTATTGTACATAACGACTAGTTTGTGTAATGGTGTCGCCTTGATTGAGCACCACATCAACATAGGCTTTAATAATATTTTTTTGCTTATAATGAATTGCTTTTTTGCTCCGTAGTGTAAAACCTTCATGTTCAATAAAAACATCACCTAATAAAACTACAGCACCTGGATATTTTTTTTCGTCAATAATTGAATTATCAGCATGTAATATTTTGATACGTTTTTGCTGAGCTTGTATTGAAATACAAGAGGTAAGAATAATTAGATATAGTAATTTCTTCAAGTCACGATAATTTGATACAAAACTAATCAAAAAGAGTTTAGTAAAAATTTAATTTTTTGTTAAAGAGAAAACCTAGATTGAATTACAAAAAAGCAATAGATAATTTGATATCATCATAACTGATTTTTCCGTTCAAGCCATCGTAGATGGCTTTTAAACTAATGGGTTTGCCTTTGGTTTGTAGGTCATAAATAGCTTTTACTTTTTTGAGGATTGCTTTTTTTGGTTTGTAAAAACTCAAATCTTCTTTAGGATGGTCTTTGCGAATTTTAATAAGGTGGCTAGAAATAGTGCTTTCAGAAAACCCGCGTTCTTCAGCAATCTGTTTAATTGATTTTTTTTGTTTTAGATAGGAAAATGTAATTTCATGGGTAGATTTTTTGTCTAATTTTCTTTCCTTAATTCTGTTTTCTGTTTTTTTAATTTCTCGTGTATTTACAGTGCCTCCACACTTTTTAATAAAAAGAGGAGCAATGGCTTCCAATTCTTCTAAGGTAAAACTTTCATCTATTTCGTTTGAAAGTTCTTGAAAGCGGATATCAGCTTTATGTGCCAGCCCATCAACCATTAAAGCCATTTCATTAATACCTTTTAATTGTAAGCTTTCTAGTTTCTTTAATCTTGATAAGGCAACATAACCTTGACCTCTTTCAAATGTTTTTGAAAGGTCAATTTCTGCTTCGTCTAGGGTCATTCCTTGGCATTTGTGTATGGTGATTGCCCATGCTAATCGTAAAGGGAATTGATTAAAACTGGCTAAAACTCTACTATTATCATCTTGAATGGTCCAATTTTCTTGCTCTACTAAAATAGTTCTACCATTTAATATTTTAACTCTAGGGTGTCCTTCATCATTAAAACTATCTACTTTTCCTAGCGTTCCATTTACATAACCTTTTTCTACATTGTTTTTTACAAACATAACTTTAGCACCGATTTTCAATTCTAAATTTTCGTTAGCCAATACAGAATTTTTAAGCGTTGCAATCAATTTTACATTTCCTTTTGTTGAAGCTTTAAATGTTTTTGTTCGTCCTTCTAATGTTGATAGATGTTGAGCGTTGATGTTGTCAACATCATAATTATGAGTGAATAACTTGGTAGGCTCTTCTTTTCCCTTGAGTTTGTTTTCTGCAGCATTTTTTAACAAAGACCAACTTTTTGATGAAACCTTTCCTTTACGAATTTCATTTAAAATGTCATTTAGACTAGAATCTTCTTGTCGGTATTGCTCTGTTAAATAACACACTTTCAAATTAGCTAAAACCCAAGCTTCAGACATAAATGAAAATTTATCTTTACTTTGTTCATCACGTTTGCCAATAGGAGGTAGTTGAAAAAAATCACCACTCAGTACAATTTGAATACCACCAAAAGGTTCTTGATTGTTTTTAAAGTATTGTAAAACTGTATTGACTAAGTTGAGCTGATTTTTATGAAGCATTGATATTTCATCAATAATCAACACTTTAGCTTTTTCAAGATGTTTTTTTAGGTATTTTTTGGTCTTCATAGTCACCAAATTACTTGGTGTCAAATGTTCTTTTACCCCAATACCTGCCCAAGAATGGATAGTCATGCCATTCATATGAGTAGCTGCAATTCCTGTAGAAGCGGTTATGGCAACAGGCACTTTTCTAGCTTTTAAATAGTTGATGTATTGATTGAGAACATACGTTTTACCAGCACCTGCAGAACCTGTCAGAAATACGTTTTTACCTGATTTTAATATGGCTAAAGCTTTTTCTTGTTGCATGGTGTGAAGTTAAGGTTTTTGGTCTTATCCTTTACAAATGAAATTTTCACAAATTCTAATGTACTACCTAAATATAGTCTGTTTTCTGTCAGGCCCTACAGAAACTACTTTAATAGGTACTTGTAATTCCTTTTCAATAAAATCAATATAGGTCATTAAATTTTTCGGTAGTTGATTTGCTGAATCCATTTGAGTTAAATCAGCTTCCCATCCTTTAAATTCAGTATAATTAACACTTATATTTTTTGGTTCAATATTGTAAGGTAAATGTGTAATTTCTTTGCCTTTATAATTATATGAAGTGCATACTTTTAAGGTGTCAAAACCAGAAAGCACATCACCTTTCATCATATTTAATTGCGTAACTCCGTTGATTTGAACTGCATATTTTAAGGCTACCAAGTCTAGCCATCCGCAACGGCGAGCTCTACCAGTTGTTGCCCCGAATTCATGACCAATTTTTGCCATGGCTTTACCGTCTTCATCAAAAAGCTCTGTTGGGAATGGCCCTGAACCTACACGTGTGGTGTAGGCTTTAAAAATACCAAACACTTCACCAATTTTATTTGGAGGAACCCCTAAGCCAGTACAGGCACCTGCAGCAGTTGTATTTGAAGAAGTTACAAAAGGATATGTGCCAAAATCAATATCTAATAAAGAACCTTGTGCACCTTCTGCTAAAATGGTTTTATTATTTTGCATAGCGTCGAATAAATATTCTTCACTGTCAATAAAGGTCAATTGTTTTAGGATGTCTACTGCATTGCCAAACTCTTCTTCTAATTCTTTAAGGTCAAATTGAATGTCAACATCAAAAAAGTCAAGCATTTTTAAATGCTTTTTTGCTAGAGCATTGTATTTGTCTTTCCAGTTTTCTAATTCTAGATCACCTATACGCATACCATTTCTACCTGTTTTGTCCATGTATGTTGGGCCAATTCCTTTTAATGTAGAGCCAATTTTGGCTTTACCTTTAGAAATTTCAGAAGCAGCATCAAGCAATCTATGTGTAGGTAGAATAAGATGTGCTTTACGTGAGATTAGTAATTTTGATTTAAAATCAATATTGTATTTTTCAAGATCTTCAAGTTCTTTTTTGAAAATTACGGGGTCTATTACAACTCCATTTCCAACAATATTTATGGCTTTATCATGAAATATGCCTGAAGGGATAGTATGTAGAACATGTTTATTACCATCAAAAATTAATGTATGTCCTGCATTTGGACCGCCTTGAAAACGTGCTATAATATCGTAATTTTTGGTAAGTACATCTACAATTTTGCCTTTTCCTTCATCTCCCCATTGTAATCCTAATAATAAATCAACCATCAGTCGTGTATAATTTTTTGTTTAAAATAAATTGGTTTAGCTTTCTGAATTATCAGATTTTGATTCCTTTTTTGTTCCGTAAAAATATAATGAGTGTTTGTGAATGTTTACATCAAAAACCTCTTCAATTGTTTTTTTAATCAATTGTATTCTTGGGTCACAGAATTCTTTTACTTCATCTGTATTAGTTATGATAAGATGATCGTGTTGTTTGTCAAAATAAGACTTTTCATAATGGGCTTGATTTTGACCAAATTGATGACGTCTAACCAAACCGCATTCTAATAATAATTCAATAGTGTTGTACAGTGTCGCTCTACTGACTCTGTATTTTTTATTTATCATATCAACATATAGAGACTCTATATCTAAATGATCATTGTGATCATAGATTTCTTGAAGTATAGCAAAACGCTCAGGCGTTTTTCTATGGTTGTTATCTTCTAAAAAAGAGGTAAAAACATTTTTTACTATTTCTTGATTTTTAGAATTGGCCATTATATTAATTGTATAGATTTAGAACGCAAATTTACATTATAAAAAGAAAGAATTGAAGTCTGTTTATTAAAAAAATGAACAACTTTTGAACAACCTATTTATTTAAACGTGTAACCTTGTCAATACCATCTATTTTCTTTAATTTTTCCATTAACTTTTTAAGCTGAAGATTGTTTTTTACGCCAACCGTAATTTGTCCATCAAAAACTTCTTGACCTCCTTTAATATTTAAATTGTAAATGTTAACATGCATACCCGTAGATATTACTTTTGTAACATCATTAACCATACCTATATGATCCATACCTGTCAATTTAAGAGTTACTTTATGTTCTTGTTGAGAAGAGTCAATCCATTTTGCTAACATTATTCTGTAAGCATATTGTGAACGCATACTAATGGCATTTGGGCAATTCTGTTTGTGGACTTTTATACCTTCAGAAACGGTAACAAAGCCAAAAACTTTATCGCCAGAAATAGGTGTACAGCATTGAGCTAATTTATAATCTAATTTTTCTTCATCTTTACCAAAAACTAATAAGTCGAACTTATCAGTGATTTCATTATTTTTATTTTCGGGTATATTATTAGAACTCCTTTTTATCGTGTTTTTGAAGAAATTATAGATGGCATTACTTCTTTGACTAACAAAATTTTTAAGCTGCTGATTGTCTATTGCTCCATTACCAAACCTATAAAAAAGATCGTGGCTGGTTTTGAGTTTAAAATAATTAACCAACTCATTGGTCGTTTTTTCATTAAAAGGAACTTTTAAATGCCTAAGTTTACGTAAAAGCACTTCTTTACCTTCATCTGCAATTATTTTTTGACCTTCTTTTAAGGCAGTTTTTATTTTTGATTTTGCTCTTGCAGTCTGTACATAATCTAACCAACTTACTTTTGGTTTTTGATGTTTTGATGTTATGATATCTACTTGATCACCACTGTTTAGTACATGACTTAAAGGAACTAGTTTTCCGTTGACTTTTGCACCTCTACAGGTTAACCCAATATCTGTATGAACCGCAAATGCGAAATCTATGGGTGTTGATCCTTTAGGTAGCGATTTTATTTCTCCTTGAGGAGTGAAAATATAGATTTCTTTGGCGTATAAGTTGAGTTTAAATTGTTCAACAAAATCTACTGCATTAATATCAGGATTTTCAAGAGTCTCTTTCAATCTATTTAACCAGCTTTCTAGTCCACTTTCTTTTTCATTACCATGTTTATATTTAAAATGTGCAGCATAACCTTTTTCAGCTATTTCATCCATTCGTTCTGAGCGTATTTGAACTTCAACCCATCTGCCTTTTGGTCCCATAACTGTAATGTGTAAAGATTCATAGCCAGTAGATTTAGGTTGAGAAATCCAATCTCTTAAACGTTTGGGGTTTGGACTAAAACTATCTGTAACTATAGAATAAATTTTCCAAGCATTAAATTTTTCTTGTGGTAATTCAGATTTATAAATGATACGAATAGCAAATTTATCATAGACTTCATCAAAA
>DOIV01000311.1:0-7089 GCA_003511845.1 Flavobacteriaceae bacterium
GATGAGAATAATCATATTACCATACCCGGATTTTATGATAATGTTGAAGAACTATCCGACGAAGAGCGAGCTGAAATGGCAAAAGCACCATTTTCATTAGATGCTTATAAAAAAGCATTAGACATCGAAGCTGTTTATGGTGAAAAAGGATACACTACCAACGAACGAAATTCTATTAGACCTACGTTAGATGTCAACGGAATTTGGGGAGGTTATATTGGTGAAGGTGCTAAAACTGTTATTGCCAGTCAAGCATTTGCAAAAATATCTATGCGTTTGGTACCCAATCAAGATTGGGTAGAAATTACTGAACTTTTTAAAACACACTTTGAAAGTATTGCACCGAAAGGAGTGACAGTAAAAGTTAAACCGCATCATGGCGGACAAGGTTATGTAACGCCTATAGATAATATTGGATATATGGCTGCCAATAAGGCTTATACTAAAAGTTTTGGAGTTGAAGCAATTCCTCAACGTAGTGGTGGTAGTATTCCTATAGTAGCTCTGTTTGAAAAAGAATTGAAAAGCAAAACTATTTTGATGGGCTTTGGTTTAGATAGTGATGCTATCCACTCGCCCAACGAACATTTTGGTGTTTTTAATTACCTAAAAGGTATAGAAACCATTCCGTTGTTTTATAAGTATTTTACTGAAATGAGTATATAAAAAAGCCTAAAAAAGAAGTTAAATATTAATACCTGTTTTCACTTCTCTTCTACAAAACAATAATCATTAGAAAAGGTATATAAATTTTAATAACAGAATAAACTAACGATGGAATCTTCTTTTTTTAAAATTAAATTTTATTTTTCGTTTAGGTAACTTAAGCTGTAAATCAGATAAAATTTTATCCGCAAATGCATAATCTACTTTTCTAAATCGATCAGCAGCATACGCCTTACAACCGCTTCTCGGGCTTTTGATTTCTTTAAGAATTAAACCATCATCATAAGGATTAAACCCTACAACTGTATACATTTCATTTTTTTTTAGTCTACCTAACTTGTACCACCTACGTCTTGCATCTATGCAAACAACAGTCTCACCTATTTTAAACATAATTTATTGTTATTTAATTTTCCCACTGGAAAAGTAAGCTTTTATTTTAAAAAGACAAAATTAAATAAGAGTAAAATATTTCATAAAAAAAACTCACTATGCCGTGAGTCTAAATCTAAATAATTGATTTTAAGGTAGTAAACACCTGTAATTAAAATGAAATAATTAAGGTTTTTAGTTTTTGAATATCAATAACTATGCTGAGTATCTAATTCTTGAATAGTTTTTTTAGCAAATTCATAATCTACTTTTCTGAATCGCTCTGCTGCAAATGCATTATAACCACTTCCCGGACTTTTAACTTCTTTAAGAATTAAACCTTTATCGTAAGGATTGAAACCAACTACAGTGTACATTTCATCTTTTTTAAGACCTCCTAGTTTATACCAATATCTTCTTGCATTGATACAAACAACTACTTCTCCGATTTCAAATGTATTTTCCATGATCCTTGCTTTTATATGGTTTAATATAGAACCGTTTACGTTAAAAAATTTCTCTTTTAAAATATTGGTAATTTTACAAAAAGGTTACGCACCTAATTATGAGTAAATTAATTTTTCTTTTTCTAATAGCAAGGGGGGAAGTTAGTATTATAACTATCTATAAATAGTTTAATAAATTAATAACCTCCTTTATTATTACAATAGTACAATATAATTCTAAAGGAAATCTAAAGTTATTCTTTAAAATTTCCTTTCAGGATAAAAAGGATGAATATTAAGTGATTTTTTTAATAAAAATTTGGAATATCAAAATATTGTTCTACATCTGTAGAGTTAATTCTAAAAACGTAGAACAATGCAATTATCAAAAACTGAAGAACAATTAATGCAATATTTATGGAAACTTGAAAAAGCTTTTATGAAAGATTTATTAAATGCTTACACTGAACCTAAGCCAGCTACTACAACTGTAGCTACACTGATAAAACGAATGACTGAAAAAGGTTTTGTTGCTTACAAATTATTTGGAAATTCAAGAGAATATTATCCGCTAGTTAGAAAGAAGGATTACTTCTCTAAACATGTAAACGGATTGATTAAAAACTTCTTTAATGATTCAGCCTCTCAATTTGCCTCATTCTTTACACAAGAAACAAATTTAAGTAAAGCTGAATTGGAAGATTTAAAAACAATAATAGATCAAGAACTTAAAAAGAAATAGTTATGATACCCTATATTATTAAAGCTAGTATTTGCCTTGCTTCCTTTTATCTTTTCTATAAACTGTTTTTAGAAAAAGAAAATATACATACTTTTAAAAGAATATATCTATTGTTATCAATTCTCGTGTCCTTAAGTATTCCATTTATAACTTACACACAATATATAGAGTCAGAAATAGTTTTAGAAGCAAATTTGACAACTTCAAAAAAAATCGAATCTTCTGAAACAATAAATCAAGTAAAAACCTCTGACAGTATTATAATTACACAACAAAAAACTGACTATTTAGCATCAATTTTATGGGCAATATATGCACTAGGAGTATTCATTTTTGGAATAAAATTTATCATTAACTTAGTTCATCTTTTTAAGAAGATACATGAAAATCCTAAACAAAAAGTTCAAAATTTTACGCATGTTTTATTACAAAACTTAATCGCACCACATACCTTTTTTAATTATCTATTCTTGAACAAGTCTAAATATGAAACCAATCAAATACCGCAAGAAGTACTTTGGCACGAACAAACTCATGCTCAAGAAAAACATAGTTTAGATGTGTTATTTATTGAATTATTAAACGTCATTTTTTGGTTCAATCCATTATTCTATTATTTAAAAAAATCCATCAAATTAAATCATGAATTTTTAGCAGATAGAGCGGTACTTAATAAAGGTGTTTCACTCACAGCTTATCAAGAAATATTATTAGCTTTTTCTTCAAACCCAAACGAGCCTCAATTAGCCAATGCTATTAATTATTCATCTATAAAAAAACGACTTATTATTATGAAAACAAACACCTCAAAAAAAACCATTTGGTTAAAAAATCTAGTGCTATTACCTCTACTTACAGTCTTGATTTATAGTTTTAGTAATAAAACTATTGTTCAAAAGGAAAATCAAACTAATGAGTCAATCAAAAATGAAATAGAAAAAATTAATAAATTGGAAATTCATTATCTAAAAACACCCCCTATACTTAATGAAGAAAGTAACTCTTCAAGTAATCAAATTACAATTGCAGAAAACATTATTATTAATATAGATGAAAATGGAAAATTATTACTTAATGAATCGTCTGTCAAAATGGAAAATTTAGCAAATAAACTTAACAATTGGCTATCTTTTGAACAAAAAAAAGAATTGGTATTAGCAAAAATTATTGTTGCCTCTAAAACACAAATGGGCTTTATAACTGATGTAAAAATGAAATTACGTGAATATGGTACCTTTGAAACTTCTATTCAATACATCTCATCATTACAACTTCAAGAAAAAGCTACACCTGAGCAAATTGCAGAGTATAATACCTTAGCAGAACACTACAATTCTCAATCAAAAGACAAAATGATAGTCAAGGTAAAAGATATGAAACGCATCAAATATCTTTATGATTTGATGACCCATAAACAGAAAAACAATGCTGAAACTTTTCCTAACTTCCCTCCTCCTCCAGCTCCAATACCTGTAGCAAAAGAAGGCGAAAGTCCACAAATGGTGGTTTCTAAAACATTTTACAATTATAAAGATGAAAACGAAAAAGAAGTCAATGTAGAGCTGGTTCATGACGGACTTCAATTGGTGCCTGCAATTCCACCGCCACCGCCAATCCCAGCAAATGCAACAGAATTACAGAAAAATAATTATAAGGCCGCTATTCAGAAATATGAAGAAAAAAAGAAACATCAGATTGAGGAGTTTAATTCAAGTTTAGATAAAAATAATGGAGACCTTTTACCGCCACCGCCGCCACCTTTACCACCAAATCCGATAGACCATTTAATTGAAATGGCTAAAAAAGGTGCGAACTTCTATTTTAACAACAAAAAAATAAGCTCAGATAAAGCTATTGATATTGCTAAAAATAATGAGGATATTAATATTTATATTAAAGAACATAATTCAAAAAAACCAATTGTAAAATTATCTACCAAACCTATTAGAAATTAAATTAACGAGGTTCAACCCCTCCGTCCTTGAAATCTATAATAATTATGAAATTTTCTGCTGGACACCTCCCCTAAAAAAAGGGGAGGAATTTTTATCTATAGATTAACTTATAACTTCTTCACATATTTTGTAATAATCACAATTTGTTGACTCCCAACTCTACCTTCAATATATTCTTCATTATCATGGTCTAATGAAATTCTTCTAACCGCTGTACCTTGCTTGGCGACCATACTAGACCCTTTTACTTTCAAATCTTTTATCAATACCACAGAATCTCCTGCTTTCAACACCACACCATTTACATCTCTATGTACAAGTGTAGTTTCTTCTTCTTGATCTTCACCTGTAGCTCTAGCCAAAGCCAAAGCTTCATCATCAAGATACATCATATCTAATAAATCTTGAGACCAACCTTCTGAACGCAACCTGTTCAACATTCGCCAAGCCATTATCTGTACAGGCTGGTGTTCGCTCCACATACTATCATTTAAACAACGCCAATGGTTAGCGTCTACTTTATCAGCGTCTTCAATTTGCTCTAAACAAGTAGCACATACCAAAACCGAATTTTCAACGGCTTCATTTAATGAAGGCGGAATTTTATACACACTTAAATTTTCTGCTGCACTACACAATTCACATACAGAACCGCTTCTTTCTTCTAATGATTTTAATACACTCATGGTTTGTTTTTTATTACTGCAATAGTACAGCTAAAATATTTATTTGTTTGTTTAAATATCTACCTCCCCGCCTCAGTAAACTGAGACACCCTCTCCTTAAAAAAGGAGGGGAGTTCTTACGATCTGACTTATTAGTAAAAAATAAAACTTTATTTTCTATTCAAGGGTTTCTCTTAATTTTTTTGATAATTTATCAACTACCAAATTATAAGAATGATCTATTAATTCTAACAATACTTTTTTTCTTGGCAATCTAGAATCAAAAACAACTGTATTCCAATGTTTTTTACTCATGTGATATCCTGGTAAAATAATTCCATCATATTCTTCTCTAAGTTCAATGGCTCGTTCTGGATCACATTTTAAATTGGCTGCTGTTGGTTGACGTTCTAATCCTGTTAAGGCAAACATCTTATTCAAGACTTTAAAAACTAAGGTCTTTTCATCAAAAGGAAAACTTTCAGTCACTCCTTTTTTATTCAAACAATATGTTCTAAATTCTTCTATGTTCATCAATTTAAAACTTCATACAATACAGGTTTACTTGGGCTTGCATTATTTTCAAAAGGTGCAATTTGCAAATTCAAAAAATACCTACCATCCTTAATTTTATTTGGAACAAAAATCAGTTCTGTAATTGTAGCATTAAATCTAATTTTACCTTTGGTATTCCAAAATGCATTATGTGACAATAATTTACCTCCATCTTTTTCTTTATCAACCGAAGGCATATCAATCAGTAAATGCTCAATCCCTTTTTCTTTTAAATATTCAACAGCCTCTTCCAATAAATAAGGCGGATTTGTCTTTGAGTAATTTTTAGATAATTTTTCATTCGTGTTTGGTATGGTTCTAATAACAATGGCTTCTCGCTGTTTATTTCCTAATAAAAACTGAATTTGTTTTTTAGAAATCACCAAATCTTTATCCAGCTTTTCTGGTGCCACAGTAATTACTTCAGCCAAAAAGAAAAACTGCTTTAAGGTTTTATTTATTGAGATAAACTCTTCTGTTATATGTCCAACACATTCTGTATGCGTACCATGAGCATGTGGTTTAAAATAAATGGAGTTAAAATTAGAGGAATGCTTTTTTTTGACGCTCCTTATTTTTTTTAATCGTGGACTTTTTTGATTCCAAGCAAGAGCTCCTACATTATCACGTGTTAAGAGTAAAGGCATAGAAATATCTAAGGGTTCAGATAAATTTATTTTTAGTTTTTGTGATCCGTATTGAATTGTTGTAAGCATATCACAAATATAACTAAACATTTTGTTTTATTCTAAACCCTTCCGTCTTCATGTTTTACATGAAACCACCTTCCCTTAAAAAGGGAAGGAACTTAAATTGCAGTTATCATTAAACGTTCTTTTTTTAAGAAATAGTAGCTAAATCACAAACAAATCACTTGCCAATCCGTCCACTAAAAACTTTCCTTTTTTGGTAGTTATCAATCTTTCATTCTCATCCAAATACATCAATTTATGTTTGATGAATTCTTGCGAATTTTTTAATAACTGATTTTTATATTCGATTCCAAAATCTTGTGCTACTTTATCTAATGATACTCCCCAAATGGTTCTAAGCCCAGTCATCACCAACTCATTAAAATGATCATTTTTAGACAATTCTTCAATTTCTTGAGGAAGTTTTCCTTTTTGAATCGCTTGAATATATTTGATATTATTTGAAACATTCCAACTTCTCTCTTTAACATTAAAAGAATGTGCTGACGGACCAATACCTAAATAAGGCTTCCCAAACCAATAGGACGTATTGTGTTTTGAAAAATAATCTGGCTTGCCAAAATTTGAAATTTCATAATGCACAAAGCCTTGTTTTTCAGTTTCGTCCACCAATATATTAAAATGCTCTAAAGCCAATTCTTCTGATGCATTTGGGTATTTACCTTGTCGGATAAATGCTGCTAAAGCTGTTTTAGGCTCAACTGTTAAGGCATAACTAGAAATATGGTTGACACCAAAATCAAAAACTTTTTGTAAGTTTTGCTTCCACCGTTCAGATGTCATATTGGGGATTCCATAAATTAAATCGACCGTAATATTATCAAAATGTTGAGTGGCTTCTGATAAACATTCTTTCGCTTCTTTTGAATTATGTGCACGATTCATTTGCTGTAAATCTTCATCAAAAAAAGATTGGATACCAATACTCAATCTATTGATAGGCGAGTTTGCCAATTCAGAAATTTTAGTAGTAGT
>DOIV01000311.1:7427-7626 GCA_003511845.1 Flavobacteriaceae bacterium
TAGTAGTAGTTAAATCATCTGGATTCGCCTCCAACGTAATTTCAGGGCCATCAATAACCTTATAATATCTATAAACGGTGTTAATCAACAATTGAATCTCGTCAATTGACAGTACTGAAGGTGTTCCTCCTCCAAAATAAATGGTTGTAACAGTTGTATTTTGAAATTCACCTTTTCGAAGTTGTAATTCTTTTACTAA
>DOIV01000174.1 GCA_003511845.1 Flavobacteriaceae bacterium
ATAACGGAGCAGGTAATTGATTTTGATTTAATTCAAGAACAAATTTTAGTAGCTTCAGGTGTACCCATTTCTGGAAAAAATTATACACCAAAAATGCATTCAATAGAGTGTAGAATAAACGCTGAAGACCCTTATAATGATTTTAGGCCATCGCCAGGTAGAATTACGACATTACATTCACCAGGAGGCCATGGAGTAAGATTAGATACACATGTGTATACGAATTATGTAATTCCTCCAAATTACGATTCTATGATTGCAAAGTTAATTACTACAGCCCAAACTAGAGAAGAGGCAATTAATAAAATGAAAAGAGCATTAGATGAATTTGTGATTGAAGGTGTTAAAACCACCATTCCATTTCACAGACAGTTGATGGAACATCCTGATTATTTGGCAGGCAATTATACCACCAAATTTATGGAAGATTTTGAAATGAAATAAAAATAAATTTTCGCAATTAAAAAAAAGGGTATAGTTTTCTATATCCTTTTTTTAGTTATATTTGATTGTAAATTATAATCAAATGAAAGAAAAAGACTTACATATTGATGGTATAGATAAAATTATCCTTAAAAACTTAATGAATGATGCCAGAGCTCCTATATTAGGTATTGCTAGAGAGGTTGGAATTTCTGGAGCAGCCATCCATCAAAGATTACGAAAATTAGAAAAATCAGGTTTGCTTTCGGGCTCAAAGTTTATAATCAATCCGAAAGTATTAGGGTATAAAACATTAGCTTTTGTAGGGATATTTTTAGATACATCAAGTACATATAAAGATGCTCTTAAACGGTTAAAAGAGATTGATGAAGTTATTGAAAGTCATTACACTACAGGTAATTATGCTATTTTTGTAAAACTATTGTGCAGAGATAATGAACACTTAATGCAAGTGTTAAATAAACAAATACAAGGCATTAAAGGAGTTTCTAGAACAGAAACTTTTATTTCATTAGATCAACAAATAGATAGACAGATTAAAATATAGTTTTCAGTAAGTAGTAAATAATAAAATATTGGTTAATAAAAATCAAAATTTTACTAGATTCTTTTATTTTCAAAATTTATTTTACTGAACACTGAACACTGAATTAGTCTCTACTTCCTAATATACGAAGTCCCCAGTACAACAGCATTGCTAAAGAACCAATTGCAGCAACCAAATAAGTTCTGGCTGCCCATTTTAAAGCATCTTCAGAGCCTTTATATTCTTCTTGAGTTACTATGTTTTTATCTTTTAACCAAGCTAACGCTCTATTACTTGCATCATATTCAACAGGTAAAGTAATAAAACTGAATAGTGTACCCATCGCCATAAAAGCCAAACCAGCGACGGCAATCATAAATCCAATTCCAGTACTTCCAGAAGCTGCACCTAAAATAATTCCACCAATTACCATATACTGTGAATATTTAGAAGTAATACTTACTGCAGGCACTAATTTTGAACGTAAGCCAAGCCATTGGTATGCTTTTGCATGTTGTACCGCATGACCTACCTCATGAGCAGATACAGCAGCCGCTGCGGCATTTCGTTGGTTATAAACACCTTCGCTTAAATTTACAGTTTTATTTGTTGGGTTATAATGATCTGTCAACATACCCGGTGTTGAAAGCACTTCAACATCTGTAATGCCATGATCTGCTAACATTTTTGTTGCAATTTCAGCTCCGCTCATACCATTACTAAGTTGTACATTAGAATAGTGTTTAAATTTACTTTTCAGTTTGTTACTTACCAACCAGCTTACTAGAGAAATTGCTCCAATTAAAATATAAAATCCAATCATAATTTTTTGTTTTTAATTTTACATATAAATATATGGTAAATTTACAGCATAAATTATTCCAAATAGAATTATTACGACAAAATGACAAAAAAATCAGAAATACTATTGATATATACAGGTGGTACTATAGGTATGGTAAAAGATTATAAATCAAATGCCTTAAAAGCATTTAATTTCGATCATCTTTATAAGAAGATACCTGAATTAAAGCAATTAGACTGTACTATAGAGGTGATATCATTTGAAATACCAATAGATTCATCAAATATAAATGTGAAGTATTGGGTCGATATTCTTGAAATAATTGAAGAGTACTATCCTAAAAAGGATGGTTTTGTAGTTTTGACAGGCTCAGATACAATGTCATATACTTCATCAGCAATAAGTTTTATGATAGAAAATTTGAAAAAGCCTGTTATTTTTACTGGCTCACAATTACCGATAGGAGATTTACGTACAGATGCAAAAGAAAATTTAATTACAGCCATACAAATTGCATCGGCAAGAAAAAACAACAATGAAGCTGTTGTAACAGAAGTAGGGTTGTATTTTGAATATAAACTCTATAGAGCCAACAGAACTACAAAAATTAATGCTGAACAGTTTGAAGCATTTACGTCAGCTAATTATCCGCCAATTGCAGAAAGTGGAGTGCATTTAAAGTTTAACAGTTCCTTTTTATTGAAATCAGACCTAAATAAAAAGACACTATTTAGAAAAAAATTGAATGAAAATATTGTCATATTAAAATTGTTCCCAGGTATTACCAAACAAGTTGTTGAAGGGGTGTTAGAGATTTATAATTTGAAAGGAGTTGTTTTAGAAACCTATGGGTCAGGTAATGCACCGACTGAAAAATGGTTTATTGAATTATTAAAAACAGCTATAGATAAAGGAATTTATATTGTTGATGTTACACAATGTATTGGAGGAAGTGTAATATTCGGTCAATATGAAACAAGTACAGCGTTAAAAAGAATTGGTTTAATTAACGGAAAAAATATCACTACAGAATCTGCCATTGCAAAACTGATGTATCTTTTAGGAGAACGTATCGATAAAAGCAACTTTAAAACACAATTTGAAAATTCATTAAGAGGAGAAATGAATTAATTTTAGTCAATTAATTTCTTTAATTAAATATTTTTTATTTTATTTGGCATCCACTAAAGGTAATGATTACATAAGGAGAGGTGGCCGAGTGGCTTAAGGCGTATGCTTGGAAAGCATATTTATGAGAAATTGTAACGGGGGTTCGAATCCCTTTCTCTCCGCAATAAAAGTTGTATATAATAAATATTTTTATATCTTTAACCCGTTAACTAAATTAATAATTAAGAATTAAACAATGAAAAAACTATTTACTATCCTCACAATCACAGGATTATTATTTCTAGGAACAGTACAAAACAGCTATGCAGCTATCGCAACAGTCGCTCAAGAAGCTGAAGCAGTAGCTGAAACTGCAGATACAAGAACATTTCATCAAATTTTGAAACAGTATTTTATTGATGGAACGCCAATTTTTATGGGCTTTGTATTGATAACTTTAATTTTAGGATTGGCAATTGCAATTGAGAGAATTATTTACTTAAACATGGCAACTACCAATACTGATAAATTTATGGCAAACATTGAAGAAGCGTTATCTTCAGGTGGTGTTGAAGCAGCAAAAGAAGTTGCAAGAAATACCAAAGGCCCTGTTGCTTCTATATTCTATCAAGGTTTAGATAGAATGGACGAAGGCGTAGAGCAAGCTGAAAAATCTATTGTAAGCTATGGTGGTGTACAAATGGGATTATTAGAAAAAAACGTATCATGGTTATCTTTATTTATAGCTTTAGCACCTATGCTTGGGTTTATGGGTACAGTAATTGGTATGATTGGTGCCTTTGAAGCTATTGCAAATGCAGGTGATATTTCACCAGCTGTTGTTGCTGTAGGTATTAAAGTGGCTTTATTAACTACAGTATTCGGTTTGGTTGTAGCTATTATTCTACAAATTTTTTATAATTATATCATCTCAAAGATTGATAGTATTGTAAATAACATGGAAAACTCTTCTATCTCATTAGTAGATTTACTAATCAGACATAAAAAATAAAAATTATTATGGATAATAAAAAATCTAAAATATTAACTATAATCACTGCTGTGATAGGTATAATAGGAGCAATTCTATTCATACGGGTACTCATGGCAGAAGAAGGTACGGAAGCGATGGACAGTGCTGTAAATACAATTGTTCATTTTTCAAAAATATTACTAATTGTAACAGCGTTAATTGCTGTAGGGTTATCATTATTTAGTATGTTGAAAAATCCTAAAGCTTTAAAGAAAACTTTATTAGGCTTAGTTGTTTTAGCTGTGCTTTTCGGTATTTCTTACGCTATGGCTTCTGATGCTGCAGTAACCAATCAATTTGGTGATATTGTAACAAATGGTGAGGCTGGTTCTACATCTAAGATGATAAGTACTTTAATTATTTTTACAGGAATATTAGGTGCATTAGCTATTGGTACTATTGGTTTTGGTTTTGTTAAATCATTTATAAAATAATAAATTATGGCAAGAAGAAATACACCTGAAATTAATGCAGGCTCTATGGCAGATATTGCGTTCTTGCTATTGATATTCTTTTTAGTAACTACTACGATGGATGTCGATACAGGGATTTCACGTAAATTACCTGAGAAACAAGACCCTAATATTGTACCTCCAGTATTAAAGGAGAAAAATGTATTTGAAGTAAATGTTAACCGAAATGATGAAATTTTGGTTGAAGGAGATACGTATATGAAAGTTAGTGAGTTAAGAGCTGCTGCTATTAAATTTATTGATAATGGTGGTGGTACTGCAGCTGATCTTCAAAAAGCAGATTTAAGCCCATGTACTTGGTGTGGTGGTGATAAAGATCCAGCTTCATCAGATCATCCTAAAAAAGCAATTATTTCTTTACAAAGTGACAGAGGGACTTCTTATGCCATGTATATTTCTGTTCAAAACGAACTTGTTGGAGCTTATACAGATTTGAGAAATATATATGCTAATAAAAAGTTTGGTAAAGGGTTTAAAGACCTTTCTGTAGCAGAGCAAAAAATAATTAAAAAAGATATTTATCCTCAAATTATTTCTGAGGCAGAACCTACTAAATAATAAATAAGATATGTCTAAATTTCAAAAGAAGAAAAAAGAAATGCCTGCTGTTAATACGGCATCTTTACCAGATATTGTTTTTATGTTATTGTTCTTTTTTATGGTAACAACGGTAATGCGTGAAACTGATTTAAAAATTAAAAAACCAAGTTTACCAAAAGCAGATCAGGTAAAAAAATTAGAAAAGAAAAGTTTAGTGAGTTATATTTACGTTGGGAAATCTAAAGATGATACACCTGGAGATAAAATTCAATTGAACGATAGAATTTCTAATGTAGAAGATGTTCAGAATTTTATTTTTTCTGAAAGAAGAAAACGTTCAGAAGAAGAAATACCTTTGTTAACTACTTCAATAAAGGCTGATATTAAAGTTAATGTAGGTACAATTACTGATATTAAACAGCAATTAAGAAATGTTAATGCATTAAAAATCAATTATTCTACCTTGAAAGGAAGTGCACTAGACAATGTAAAATAGTATTCACATTTATAAATATTTAAAAAAGACAACCGAATAAGGTTGTCTTTTTTGTTGTAATGAAATCAAAATTAATAAACAGAATTTGATCTTATTCAAATGGTTCTTTTATATTTGTTTTATGAAAAAATTTATATTTTTTTTATTTTTAATAAACACCACACTTTATGCTCAGAATAAGGATACAATTAGTTATTCTAAATATTTAGAAGATCAAATCTATATTGGTTTTTCGTATATAACAATGAGAAATCTACCTGAAACTGTATCAAAAAATGGGATTTCTAATAGTTTTGTCATAGGTTTCATTAAAGACTTACCCTTAAACAAACAGGGTAATTTTGGGTTTGGTATTGGTTTAGGTTATGGGCGTAATACTTATTTCCAAGATATTAAAATAACTAGACCAAATGGTAAAACATTATTTGAAACTATAGAAGGAAGTTTTAAAAATAATAGGTTTTCTACACACGCTTTAGAAATTCCTTTTGAACTAAGGTGGCGTACTTCTACCATTGATAAATATAAGTTTTATAGAATTTATGCTGGTGGTAAAGTTAGTTACGCATTTGTAACTAAATCAAGATTTAAAACTGATGACAATACCATTAAAGTTAAAGGGATTGATGAAATCAATAAATTACAATACGGTTTAACATTATCTGTAGGATTTGGAACGTGGAATTTTAATGTTTATTACGGATTGAACGATATTTTTTCTGATGCAAAATTCAATAACCTTACTCCAATTGAAATGAGAGATTTTCGTGTTGGTTTGATGTTTTATATTTTATAAAACAGAATTAAAAGTATAGAATATAAACACTATAATTTGAGATGTAAAGCCTAAGAAAAACCCTAAAACCACTTCAGTTAGAGTATGAGCTTTTAGCTTAAGCCTCGAAGTAGCTACCAAGCCTAAAAGTGAAAACAATAGTATAAGTATAGTCAATAAATTGAGTTGATATTTATAGCTTATAACTGTTATAAAACCAATTAAACCAGAAATAGCTAAAGTATGTAAACTTGTTTTTATTTTTGAAAATAAAAGGAGGTATACTAAACATAAAGCTAAAGAGCATCCAAAAAATGAATATGCTAAAAGGTCAATCGCATTTGTTTTTAATAAGAAATTTCCAATTAAAAAAGAAAGGATTGTAAAAAACAGTAATGGAAACTTGCGTTCGTCAATAGATATTAAATAAAAACTCTCTATTAGTTTTACTTTTTTTAAAAATAATAATAAGAATATTGGTAAGATATATGTCATCACAAAAACAAGTGCTAAAACACGATAAGAAAATTCTTTAGGAATGTGATGAGGGGCAATAATAAAATAGATAAGTGAGCTTACTATAGGTAAAACTATTGGGTGAAATATAAAAGAAATAAATTTATGGAATTTCATCATTCATAAATTTAAATTTCTTTTCGCAATCTTGCAACTGGAATATGTAATTGTTCTCTATATTTTGCAACAGTTCTTCTTGCAATTAAATATCCCTTTTCTTTTAAAATACCAGCTAATTTTTCATCTGTTAAAGGTTTTTTCTTACTCTCTTCAGCTACAACAGTTTGTAATATTTTTTTAATTTCTCTTGTAGAAACTTCTTCACCAGAATCTGTCATCATAGATTCAGAGAAAAATTCTTTAATCAATTTTGTTCCATAAGGCGTGTCTACATATTTACTGTTTGCTACTCTTGAAACTGTAGAAATATCCATATGAATTTTGTCAGCAATATCTTTTAAAATCATTGGTTTTAGTTTACGTTCATCACCAGTTAAAAAATAGGCTTCTTGCATATGCATAATAGTATTCATAGTAACTAATAATGTTTGTTGACGCTGTTTTATTGCATCAATAAACCACTTAGCTCCATCTAATTTTTGTTTGATAAATTGAATAGCATCTTTTTGAGATTTTGTTTTGTTTTTAGAAGCAGCATACCCTTTAAGCATATT
Organism: Flavobacteriaceae bacterium; assembly: GCA_003511845.1. Taxonomy (GTDB): domain Bacteria; phylum Bacteroidota; class Bacteroidia; order Flavobacteriales; family Flavobacteriaceae; genus Aureibaculum. Next base: position 7,393 of record DOIV01000174.1, read on the forward strand.
ATTATACTCATATGAAATATGCAATTCTGGTGCGTTTCTAGAGTTTAATGTCAACTCCAATTTGTCTTCAACTATTCTAATACTAAAGTCGGGTACAACTTGCTCTACAATTTTGTTATTACTAGCATAAGAACCTCCAGGTTTCGGATTTAATTTTTCAATTTCTTTAATAGCACCTTTTAGTTTGTCTTCTGTAATATCAAATTTTTGTAAAAGTTTTTTATAATGCTTCTTAACAAAATATTCAAAAGAGTTTTCTAAAATAGAAATGGCTAAAATTCGTTCAGGTTTTTCTGTTTTTCTATGCAATTGAATTAACAAACATTCTTTTAAATTCTGAGCACCTACGCCAGCAGGGTCTAATTTTTGTACATAGTCTAACATACGTTCTACTTCAGAAATATCTGTAAAAATATTAGCTGAAAAAGCCAAATCATCAACAATATCTTCAAGAGATCTTCTAATATAGCCACTTCCGTCAATACTGCCTACTAAAAATTCAGCAATTTGACGTTCTTGTTCGTTTAAACGAAATGTATTTAATTGAGTCTTTAAAAATTGATTGAATGATGTGCCCGAAGCATACGGAATGCTTTTCTCATCGTCATCAGCACTATAATTATTGGTTTTAAGTCTGTAATTGGGTATTTCATCATCGCTTAAATACTCGTCAATGTTCACATCAGTTTCAATAATTTCAGTACCAGAATCATCGTATTCATTTTGTAAATCACTATCAACATCAGACTCTTTGCCACTTTCTAAGGCAGGGTTTTCTTCAATTTCTTGTTTTATTTTTTGCTCAAAAGCTTGTGTAGGCAATTGAATTAACTTCATCAGCTGTATTTGCTGAGGAGATAATTTTTGTAATAATTTGTAATGTAAACTTTGTTTAAGCATTAATTGTTTAATCTATTTTTATTAATCCTACTTTTAGGCTAAAATTCTGCATTCTGTGGTGTTCTAGGAAACGGTATCACATCTCTAATATTACCCATACCTGTTGTAAATTGTACTAGTCGTTCAAAACCTAAACCAAAACCAGAGTGTACTGCAGTACCAAATTTACGTAAATCTAAATACCACCACAATTCTTTTTCGTCTATGTCTAAAGCTTTCATTTTTTCTACAAGCACATCATATCGTTCTTCACGTTGCGAGCCACCAACAATTTCACCAATACCGGGAAATAATACATCCATCGCTCTTACCGTCTTTCCATCATCATTTAAACGCATATAAAA
>DOIV01000025.1 GCA_003511845.1 Flavobacteriaceae bacterium
ATTTTATCCCAGTAATGGATAATCCATAAGCCGCAGCAACAATGGCCGATTCGCAAATAGGTGTATTTCTAATACGCTCTTTACCAAACCCTTCTACAAAGCCTTCTGTGATTTTAAAAACCCCACCATATTCAGCAATATCTTGCCCCATTATTATCAAATCATCATGCTGTTGCATAGACTGTTTTAAACCTTGAGAAATAGCGTCAACAAAACGAATATTATCAAATTTATTATTATGATTAAATTCCTGATGTTCAGTCAACTTATAAACATCATTTAATTCATTTATTTTATTTTCAATTATCAAGTCTTCACTAAATGACAGCTCTAAATTTGTATTTATTTCATTGATTATTTCAGCTTTATAGCTATCCGTAATGGCTTTGTTTAAAATACCTTCATTGGTTAAGAATTTTTGAAAATTTTCTATCGGGTCTTTAGCAGCCCAACTATCCATCAAATCTTTCGGGACATACTTAGAACCACTTGCCTCTTCATGACCACGCATTCTAAAGGTTTTAAACTCTAAAAATACTGGTCTAGGCTTTTTGCGAATGCTTTCTGCTATAGAGGTTACTTTTTGATAGACTTCTAGAATGTTATTACCATCAATAATATGGCTTTCCATGCCGTATCCTTTGGCTCTGTCCGCCAAATGTTCGCAATTAAATTGCTCGCTAATAGGTGTTGATAATCCATAGCCATTATTTTCAACACAGAAAAACACCGGTAATGACCAAACTGAAGCCACATTTAAAGCTTCATGAATATCACCTTCGCTTGTACCGCCATCACCAGTGAATACGGCACAAACTTGATTGTTGTTCTTTAATAAATTACCTAAAGCTATCCCATCAGCAACCCCAAATTGTGGTCCTAAATGAGAAATCATCCCAATAATATTATACTCTTGTGTGCCAAAATGAAAACTTCGATCTCTACCCTTGGTGAAACCATTCGCTTTACCTTGCCATTGTGAAAATAAGCGATGTAACGGAATATTTCTAGTTGTAAAAACACCTAAATTTCTATGCATTGGCAAGATGTATTCATTTGCATCTAATGCAGTTGTTATACCTACAGCAATTGCTTCTTGACCAATACCACTAAACCATTTTGAAATTTTTCCTTGACGGAGTAAAATTAACATTTTCTCCTCAATCAAACGAGGTAGCAACATTGCTTTGTAGAGTTCTAGTAATTTTTCACTAGATAGTTTTTCTTGATTGACTGTCATCTATCAGTATTTACATCAAAAATATAAAATATTAACCCAACACAGGTTTAAAGAAACAAAAAAACGATTTCAAAATAAATTGAAAGCGTTTTAAAATTTTATTTTAAGCAGACTATATTTTATAGTCCTCAAATATAGCGTGCATCAAGCGTTTTTTATCATTGATAACCTCTTCTAAAGAAATAGAGGTTTCTGTTCTTAAAACCCCATCAATATCATCAATTTTAAAAATAATATCCTTAGCGTGTCTTGTATCTACAGCTCTAATCTTACAGAAAATTGCAAACTTACCTGTTGTCAAATGAGCAACAGTTATTTCAGGAATTTTTCCCAATTCTTTTAATACAGCTTGTGTGTACGATGATTTCTCTATAAATAAACCGATATAAGCTATAAAATTATAGTTCATCTTGTTATAGTCAACGGTAAGGGTTGATCCTTTTATAACGCCTTCTTCTTCCATTTTCTTTACTCTAACATGTATAGTTCCTGCAGAAACTAATAATTTCTTTGCAATATCCGTAAAGGGAGTTCTGGCATTTTCTATTAGAATATCTAGTATTTGATGATCAATTTCATCTAATTTAAATTTTGGCATAATATTAGGTTGTTTATTTAAAATGCGAATTTCGTAAATTTAAAGTAAAAAAACTAACAATAATTCAATTACTTATCTAATAATTGAAATAAAGAGGCTTTGTTTTTGAATAACTCTCCTTTTTTATCAATAATTTGATTGGCATTATAAACTGACAAATCGGTTACATACTTAATCTCAGGAATAAAAGTTATTTTACCGTTAGTCAATACTTCTTTAAATGTAACACCAACATCTATCATCCTATTTTCTTCCGAAAGAATGATGTTTTTATAAATGATATCTAAATACTTTTTTTCATTATTTGGGATGGTAAAATAAGTCTCAAAATTATTAAATTCAATTTCATAAGCGATAAACGTTATTCCGCTTAAAAGTGCTATGAAATTTAACTGCCTAACCACTTCCCTATCATAATCATCATTAAAATGCCCCGCTTCAATAAGAATAGTGTGATGTCCTGCTTTCTGGAAATTATCTCCTGTTGCTGTAGGGTAAAATTCATCGGTATACCTGCCTATTTGACCGGGAATCAATGGATTCAATGTTTCAAACATATGACTTATCACTGCCATGGTAATTTCTCGACCTCTAGTAACTGTTCTGGACTCTTCCTCAGAAGGGGCTAAAAATGAAATACTTGCAGGTTTCTTATCAATACTGAAAATGGTCCGCTGATCGTGAAGGTTAAAGCAAAACTTCGGATTTACACCTTTTAATACCGCATTTAACAATTTGCTTTCTGGTGCAATTAAATCAACTGCATCTCGGTTCAAATCAATATTTTGTGCATTAACTCTAGTATAAGCTTCCGCTCCATCAGGATTCAACATAGGCACAAAGACTAAAGTACATGCTTTTAATAGTTGAGAAATAACTTTAGAGTCAGCATTAACCAACCATTGAAATAAGTCAAATACTGCTTTTGTACCAGTACTTTCATTGCCATGCATTTGTGTCCAAATTAAAATTTTTGTTTCTCCTTCTCCAATATTGATTTTATAAATAGGAACACCTTTATGAGAATGCCCAATTTCTTGTACATTAAATTGATTAGGTAGATTTTTTAATATTGGTTCAATAGCTGCAAAAGTAACATACCGTCCAAAGAGCTTTTCTTCTTTGTATTGAGATGCCCACTTTATAGTATTATTTAAATCACTAGTATACATATTGCAAAAGTAAATAAAGAAAAGTTTACAACAGTAAACAGGCGACGATACTTTGTTTTGCTTTTTGCATTCATTTTTGTTACAATTGTAATTTTTAAATATGTTTTAACTTGAAAATATTGAATATCAGTATTTTAAATATATTTATATAAAGTAAATTAATAGATTAAATTACCTTTTAGTAATTAAAATTTAGAATTTAAAGCAATAATTGTTTACATTTGTAACTTACAAATGTATAGTGATTCATAATTTAGATTTCTCAAAAAGGCTACAAACAGTGATAGACTATTATCAATTGTCTGCTACTGCATTTGCAGAAAAAATAAATGTACAACGCTCAAGTATATCACATCTTTTATCAGGAAGAAATAGGCCTAGTTTAGATTTTGTAATGAAAGTATTAGATCAATTTAAAGAAGTAGAACTCTATTGGTTATTAAACGGTAAAGGTGTTTTTCCTAAACCAGAAGAAAATGCAATAGGCACTACTCTATCAAAACCTAGAACAAATAAAATTATTCCTATGAGTGATGATAAAGAAATTGATAAAATCATTATTTTCTATAAAGATGG
>DOIV01000026.1 GCA_003511845.1 Flavobacteriaceae bacterium
GATTACCCATTAAACATTATAGATATTGAAGAGGTTAATCTTTTAAAAGCAGAAGTAGCTTACGGTAAAGGAGAGTATGATTTAGCTAGAGATATTATAAATAGCGGTAGAAGGGTAACTGTAGGAGAAATGCCATTAATTACTAATGATCCTGAAGAAATTGCAGATGCTTTATTTTATGAAAATTCTATTGAATTGCATTTTGCAGGAAAAGGTATACAATGGATGTTTATGAGAAGATGGGACTTATTACAAGAAGGAACTTTATTACACCTCCCAATTGCAGCAGTAGAGGTGCAGTTAATAGGACCTCAAATTGAAGCGGTTACCATTGGAGGAACTGGAACAGGTGATGGTATTGATTCTGCTAAAGGAGATAATTCTTGGAGATAATATTATATAAATATGATAATGATGCACACATTAGCAGTAATTTTAGTAACAGTTGGGTATTGGTGTACTTACCTGTCATCTAAAAAAGCTAAACCACAAATTAGCTTAGGTGTTTCTAAGTGGTTGCATAATAACAAGACCTATGCCAATGGAATAGGTCTCTTGTTATTTATACCCTCTTTTTTAATACTATATAATTTATATGGTACCGTACAGGCTATATTTGTATTTATAATGCTTTATACAGTAATTGCATCTTTGTTTAATATGTTTGTGCCTTTTAAAACCATAAAATGGACGCATTTAGGTCTTTTATTTATATTGTTTTTTATTATTGAAAAATATACATATTAACGATGCCTGCAAATCCAAAATATCTGATAAAATCACCTTGGGAGATAACAATAAAATTAGTAGCGGCTATTGTACCAACCTACTATACATCGTTGTTTTTCCATTTATCACTTGCTGTTTTTACAGATGCTACTATAGTATTAAACACCATGTATTATAGTCATTATTTTTTATGGCTTACATTATCTATTACCGTATATTTGTTTAGGAGTGCATGGAAATCATTATTATTTTATATCTTTTTAGCATTTGTTTTTTATGGAATTATGCACTTCGGAAAAATTTATTACCCTATAGCAGTATAACTAGTTTTAAAATATGAAATATGAAGACTAAAGACGATAAACGAATTTATAATGTGTTTTTTAATACACATACTGTAAGTGGTATTGTTGTAGCAATAGTTCTTTATATCATGTTTTTGGCAGGAGGATTTTCATTTTTTCGTGATGAAATAGACGAATGGGAATTTAATAGAGTCGCAGAAAAAACAGAGCAAGCAGCCATATTAGATTATGATAAGATTTTTGAAAATTTAAAAAATAATACAAAGCATAATCTTTACGGAAGGGATATTTCTATAAGATTAAGAGGTAATGCTATTTCAGTTAGAGGTACAAAATCTTTTGATACTATAGATGGAAATGGTAAAATTATAAATAATAAGAGAGTTAATATTTCTCTAGATAAAGAAACGTTATTACCTATCACAAGGGGAAATCAAAGGGGCAACCAAATAGGAGGCAGTAATCAATCGAGAACAAAAAAAGATAGTATAAGTGGTAAGGCTAAAAAAGAGAATACTACACAAAAAATAAAAAATAAAAGAGGAGGTTCAGAAAATGATAGGCAAACTAAAAATATAGATAGCGTAAAAACTAAAAATGAGGCAAATTCAGAGGCTGTAGTAGCTGCTCAAGTTCAATCTCAAACAAGAAATAGAGAAGGCAGAAATAGAAATCAAGCAGCAACACCAACTGTTGATATGTCTAGACTAAGAGGTATAGGTGATATTGTCTATAGACTCCATTTTTTGACTCAAATGAATTATTTCGATATACGTTTTGGTAGGTATATCTCAGGTATTGTATCTCTTTTATTATTATTTGCTACAATAACAGGTGTTATTGTACATTGGAAAAAAATAATAGAATTCTTTTATACCTTTAGAGTTGACCTTTCCCTTAAAAAAATATGGAAAGATTCTCATACAATATTAGGAGTATTAACTACACCTCTTTTAATTATATATGGACTAACGGGAGTCTTATTTATGATTAGAAGCCAAACAATGACTACAGATGTTCAAGATTATTTATTTGAAGGAAGTAGAGAGCTTACAAATAAAGTAATGTCTCCTTCTGTAATTGACAAGTTAGATCCTTTAGGAGAAACTTTTGAAGTAAATAGCATTAATTCTCTTATAGCTAAAATTGAGTCAATAGAAAAATATCCTTTTAATAAAAATCGTGTTCGAATTAGTATTAATAAATTTGGTGATAAAAACGCTACTTTAAGTGTATCTATCTCTAAAAATGAAGATGAAAAATTATTTTTAGGCAGAGGGCAATACATATTTAAAATTGATAATGGAGAATTATTGTATAAAAACACATTATCTGACAATAAATATACAGCAAATATAAGAAGTGCTTTAAATAAATTGCATTACGCTAGTTTTGGAGGGATATTTAATAGAGTTCTCTACTTTATTTTTACTATGGCTGCTTGTTGGGTCTTTTTATCTGGAGTATTAATATGGCTTGGAGAGCGGAAAGACAATAGAAAAATATCACCTAAAAGGAAAATATTCAACGCTGAGTTAATTTATGTTTATTTAGCCGTAGCATTTGGTTTGCATATAGCCATAGCTAATGGTTTTATATTGGCAAAAATATTGCCATTTGATACACTACATGTAGAACAAATAAGAAATTCTAACTTTATACACACAAGAAGAGACTTATTAAGTGTCTTGTTTTTCACCTCTTGGTTATTATTTTCTGTATTTCTATACCTTTTGAAAAATAATTTTAGAATTTTTAAAATTAGTTTGGGTTTTCATGGTGTATTAGCTCTTTTTATTCCTGTTTTAAACGGATTCATAGACAAACAATGGTTTTGGATATCCTATAAAAATGGACAAATGGGTTCTTTTTTCATAGACATTCTTTGGTTTGTAATAGGCGTAGCAAGTATATATATGGCTATTAAAATAAAAGAAGATTCTTTACCAAAACGCAAAGTTAAGACTACTAAACCTGAAAAAACAGAAAAATCAATTGTTAGCGTCAGAAGAAAAGAAAGAATAGTAGTAGATAAAGAACCTGAACTGGTTGACTTTATAACTAAACCAATTAAATAAGCCTTTATAATCAACCAACCTTTTTATGAGAAATAAATTAATTTTAATAGGCTTACTAAGTCTACCTATATTAATAAATGCACAACAAAGACAAGTTGAAGAATTTGAAATTTCGGGTAAAGTTATTGATGCAGAAACACAACAACCTTTAGAGTATGCCACTATAGTTTTAACATCTAAAAGAACTAAAAAAGTGACAGGAGGTCTTACAGATACTAAAGGAGAATATAAAATCACTGTTCCAAAAGGAAAATATGATATATCTATTGAGTTTATTTCCTTTAAGACTCACCATATTTATAATAAAGAAATATCTAAAAACATTAATTTTGGAGCTATTACCTTAGAAATAGATAGTGAAAATCTTGATGAAGTAATCGTTAAGGCAGAAAAAACTACGGTTGAGATTAGGTTAGATAAAAAAATATATAATGTAGGTAAAGATTTAACTGTCAGAGGAGCTTCTGTAAGTGATTTATTAGATAATGTACCTTCAGTTTCTGTTGATGTTGAAGGAAATGTAGCTTTACGAGGTAATGATAACGTAAGAATTCTTATTAATGGTAAACCTTCGGGTTTGGTAGGTTTAAATTCTACCGAAGCATTACGTCAGCTACCCGCTGACGCTATTGAAAAAGTTGAAGTTATCACCTCACCTTCTGCAAGATATGACGCAGAGGGTACAGCAGGTATTTTAAATATTATTCTTCGTAGAAGTAAGTTACAAGGTTTAAATGGAGCAATAACAACGAATATTGGTTATCCTAATTCTGCTGGAATTTCAGGTAATTTAAATTATAGAACAGGAGATTTTAATTTTTTTACTACATCAGGTTATAACTATAGAGAATCTCCTGGAAATTCATTCACTTCAACTAATTATGTAAATAGTAGTGATCTTTTTGAGGAAAAAAGAGAATTTGAAAGAATTTCAAAAGGATATAATATAAATGCTGGTGTAGAATGGTATGTTAATAAAACTGCGTCTTTAACGGTGTCTGTTCTATATCAAAATAGAGATAAAATAAGAGACACTAAAAATAATATATTTAAAAGGAATGTAAGAACTTTTAGGCTAGAAGAACAATTAGGTGATGATAAAACAATACAATACTCCTTTAATTTTGATAAAAAATTTAAAAAAGATGGTGAAAAATTTACATTTGATTTTCAATACGAAGAGAGTAATGAAGATGAAAATTCACTAATCACTCAAGATGGAATTGAAAATGAAAAAGTTAAAACTTTAGAAGATCAACAGAAAATTTTATTACAATCAGATTATGTTTTGCCTATTGGCAAAAACAGTCAGTTTGAAATAGGCTATCGAGGTAATTTTAACACTCTGAACACTAACTATAGAGTTGATTCAATAAAGAGTGGTATTCCAATTTTAAATACAAATTTGAGTAATATTTTAGTATATAAGCAATATACTAATGCATTTTACACGCAATATGGCAGTAAAATAAATAAATTTTCTTATTTATTAGGATTGAGATTAGAATCAACACAAATTACAATAGATCAATTAACCAGTAATGAACATGGTACTATTAACTATGCCGAATTTTTCCCAACGATTAACTTAGGGTATGAAATTAGTGACAGGCAAAGTGTAATGTTAGGCTATAATAGACGTATCAGAAGACCACGTTCTCGTTCTATAAACCCTTTCCCTTCTAGGTCAAGTGCAACCAATTTATATGTAGGTAACCCTAATTTGAATCCTAGTTTTTCAAATGCTATAGATTTAGGTTATTTAAACCGTCTAGGTAAATTAACTTTAAATTCATCAATTTACTACCAACATTCAACTGGTGTATTTAGCCGTATTACTGAAGATACAGGAGAAGTGGCTATTATAAATGGTGAAGAAATTTCTATCATTAAGACAATTCCTGTAAATTTAGCAACTAATGACCGTTTTGGATTTGAATTTAACTTAACCTATAACCCTAGTAGAAAATGGCGTATAAATGGTGATTTTAATTTATTTAAATCTGTGGTCAAAGGTGATTATAATGGTCAAAATTTTGATGCAGATAATACGAGTTGGAATGTCAGGTTAAACAATAAAATAACCCTTCCTGGTAAAATTGATTGGCAAACTCGTGTGTCATATAGAGGACCAAGAGTAAATGCTCAAAATATAAGAAAAGGTGTCTTTGGAGCTGATTTAGCATTTAGTAAAGATTTATTTAAAGAAAATGCATCTATAACTTTTAATATTAGTGATGTTTTTAATTCTAGAAAAAGTATTACAGAAACAGATGTGCCTAATTTTTTTACTAGAACCAATAAATTTCAATGGAGAGAAAGAAGTTTTACATTGTCATTTACTTATCGATTTAAACAAAAAAAGAAAAGGCCACAACGTAGCCGTGAAGATTATGAAGGAGGAGAAGAAGGCTTTTAATAGAACATAAATGAAAATGAAATTTTTATTCCAAGTCGTTTTATTAATATTTTTTTTTTCAAATGTTGTTGCTCAAAAAAAAGAATGTATGGTAAAGCACATCAATACATCACCTGAAATTGACGGCATACTTGATGATGATGTTTGGCAATTAGAAAGCTCTGCTACAGATTTTTGGCAATATTTCCCATCAGACTCTACTATGGCAAAACAGCAAACAGCTATTAAATTTTTAGTTGATGATAAAAATATGTATGTAGGGATTACAGTTTATGTATCTGGAGACAAGTATATTACCCCTTCATTAAAAAGAGATTTCCGTACTAGTGGTAATGACAATATCAACTTGATTTTTGATACTTTTAATGATGGGACTAACGCATTCTTATTTAGCATGAACCCTTACGGCGTACGAAAAGAAGCTTTAGTTTCAGGAGGAGGCACAAACTATAGAAGTGTTGATGCTTCTTGGGATACCAAATGGGAAGGAGAAACCAAAATATATGACAAGTATTATACTGCAGAATGGAAAATTCCTTTATCTGCTTTTAAATATAGAGAAGGTGTTTCTAAGTGGAGTTTTAATTGCTACAGATATGATACACAAGATAATGAAAGAAGCTCATGGATGCGTATTCCTAGAAATCAAAAAATTTATAGTTTAGCATTTCTCGGCAATATGGTTTTTGACAAACCCTTAGGTAAATCTAAATCGCCTATCTCTTTAATTCCTTATATAAGTACAGGTATTTTAAGAGATTTTAATGAAAACACAAAAGATACGCCTTTTAGTTTTGGAGGCGATGCTAAAATGACTATTGGTAATAGTATGAATTTAGATTTTACTATAAATCCTGATTTTTCGCAAGTAGAAGTAGATAGACAAGTAACCAATTTAACCCGATTTAGTATTGCTTTACCTGAAAGAAGGCAGTTTTTTATAGAAAACAGTGATTTGTTTGCTAGTTTTGGTAATAATAGAGAATCTAGACCTTTCTTTTCAAGAAAAATCGGTATTGCAAAAGACTTGAATAGAAAAACTATTGAAAACACTATTATTGGAGGGCTTAGATTGAGTGGAAAATTAACCGATAATTTACGTTTAGGAATTCTAAATATGGTAACTGAAGAAAATACTTCAAATGAAATTGCTGAAACTAATAATACAGTAATTGCCATCCAACAAAAAATATTTAGCCGTTCAAATTTGAGTTTTATTTTTGTAAATAAGCAAGCAACTAAAAATTATGATTTTTTAGATAATGAGGATACCTACAATAGGGTAATTGGTTTAGATTATAATTTGGCATCAAAAGATAATACATGGAATGGTAAATATTATTTTCACAAATCATTTTCACCAACAGTCAAAACCAAAGATATTTCAGCAGGCATTTCAACAGAATATAATAGTAGAAAATATAGAGTACAATTAAGTGGCTTATATATTGGCGATAATTTCAGGTCAGATTTAGGATTTATAAGACGTACAGATGTTTTTAAAATCAACCCACAATTTGAACGTTTATTTTGGCCTAAAAAAGGTATTTTCAATCGACATAAATTAACTATAATACCCATAGCTCTTTGGAAACCTGAATTAGATTTTAAAACATCTGACTATTCGGTTATTGGTAGGTGGGAAAGCAGATTAACAAATCAATCTAGATTTTTAGCAACATTAACCCATCGTTATATTTACTTATTTAGAAGCTTTGACCCAACAAGGTCAGGAGGTGTTAAACTACCTAAAAAAACTGATTATAATTTTACAAGTTATAAACTAGAGTACCATTCTGATCTTAGAAAAAAATTCTCTTATAATGCAAAATCATCAATAGGTAAATTTTATAATGGAAATAAATTTTCTTTTGAAGCAAGATTAAGATTACGATTACAACCATACTTTTTTGCCTCTGCCCAAATAAACTATGATAACATCAGTTTGCCAGAACCTTATTCTGATGCTTCTATTTGGCTTATTGGCCCAAAAATCGATGTGACATTTACTAAAAAAATATTTTGGACAACATTCGTTCAATATAGCAATCAAAGAGATAATTTCGGTATTAATACTAGACTGCAATGGCGTTTTAAGCCTTTGTCTGATTTGTATGTCGTATATAATGACAACTATCATACTACCAACTTTTCGCCTAGAACAAGAGCTTTACTTGTTAAATTTACGTATTGGTTGAATATTTAAAATTTATAATAATACCCTTATTTTGATACTATTTAAACATAAAAATAATTAAAACAAATTAAAATGATTAAAACAGATATACTTA
>DOIV01000242.1:0-1071 GCA_003511845.1 Flavobacteriaceae bacterium
AACCATTCGTTTTCTTCACCCAAGAAAACCACATCTTCATCACCAGAGATTAATTTATTTTTTGTGGATAGGTATTGGGCAAAACGCAATCCCCAATCAGGGTGTACCCAACGGTACAACCATTTAGAAAAAGGATTGGTAAACACTTTTTTCATACGTTTGTAACCTTTATCATTTGGACCTAACCCGTCACCATGACCAATCAAAAAGGAAGTGTTATTTACAGTCAGTTCTAATGGTTTATAATGCACAGGAATGTTCAATTCTTTTTCAAAATAATCAAGCATCCATAAATCGTGATTTCCTACAAAAAAATGAATAGGTATTCCGCTATCACTAATTTCGGCCAGCTTACCTAAAACACGTACAAATCCTTTTGGGACAACGGTTTTATATTCATACCAACAATCGAATAAATCGCCCAGCAAAAAAATTACTTCAGCATCCTGCTTGACAGTATCTAACCATTTCACAAACTTTTTTTCACGTACCAAACTTTTTTCAGGATTGGGTATACCAAAATGCTGGTCAGAGGCAAAGTAAATTTTTTTATGTTGCGGTAATTTAATATTCATTCTAGTTTTACTACTTAATGCAGTCTATGACTGCTGATCTGCTGCAAACCACTCGGCATAAGAATTGTTAGTTTCATAGAGTTTTAACGAATGCAATTTAACAGAATTTGGTAGCTGTTTGCTAATTTTTTCAGCAAAATCTATGAGCATATTTTCGCTAGTAGGTTGATAGTCGACTAACAATACTTTTGGTGAGTGTGGTTTGATTTTTTCAGCTAAGGCTGCATGAGGTGAGTTTTTGTTCAAAACAGTTGCATGGTCAAAAATATCTACAATTTCTGATTTTACAATACGTTTTAAGTCGCCAAAATCTAAGACCATTCCGTTTTTTACATGTTCAGAATCATTGATAGGCGTACCAATTATAGTAACAAAGAGCTGATAACTATGACCGTGAATGTTTTTACACTTCCCATCATAACCATACAAGGCATGTGCGGTTTCAAAATCGAAATGTTTGGTGATTCTAATTGTACTCATAGTGCAAAGTTATTGA
>DOIV01000242.1:1399-10601 GCA_003511845.1 Flavobacteriaceae bacterium
GTATTTAGTTCTACCCCTTCTGAAAAGAAGGTAGTTGTTGTTTTTTACCCTTCCGTCTTTGATTCCTTTTAAAGGGAATCAAATCCACCTTCCCTTAAAAAAGGGAAGGAACTCTAATTAAATCACATTTAGTTGTTTCCCAACTTTAGTAAAAGCAGCAATAGCTTTGTCTAAATGTTCTTTGGTATGTGCGGCTGAAAGTTGTACTCTAATTCTTGCTTTATCCTTTGGCACAACAGGAAAAAAGAATCCGATGACATAAATACCTTCAGCTAATAATGCATTCGCCATGTTTTGAGATAGTTTTGCATCGTATAACATCACTGGCACAATGGCAGCATCAGCACCAACCAAGTCAAAGCCTGCTTCTTCCATTTTTTTACGGAAATAATTGGTGTTCCACTCTAATTTATCGCGTAAAGAAGTGTCATTTTTTAATAAATCAAACACTTTTAAAGAAGCACCAACAATAGCAGGAGCCAATGAATTTGAAAATAAGTAAGGTCTAGAACGTTGTCGTAAAATTTCAATAACTTCTTTTTTTGCAGTGGTATATCCACCCATGGCACCACCTAATGCTTTTCCTAGAGTTCCGGTAACGATATCAACTCTATCGAGTACATTTTTGAGTTCTAATGTTCCTCGTCCTGTTTTACCTATAAATCCAGTAGCATGGCATTCATCAACCATAACCATAGCGTCGTATTTATCGGCTAAATCACATATTTTATCAAGGCTAGCAACAATACCATCCATAGAGAAAACACCATCAGTAACAATAATTTTGAATCGTGCTCCAGCCTCATTAGCTTCCTTTAATCGTGCTTCAAGTTCAGTCATGTCATTATTTTGATAACGATAACGAGCTGCTTTACACAAACGAACGCCATCAATGATAGAAGCATGATTTAAAGAATCGGAAATAATAGCATCTTCTTTGGTCAATAAAGGTTCAAAAACACCTCCATTGGCATCAAAAGCCGCAGCATAAAGAATGGTATCTTCAAAGCCGTAGAAATTAGCTATTTTTTGTTCTAATTCTTTATGGATGTCTTGTGTGCCACAGATAAAACGGACAGACGACATACCGTACCCATGTGTATCCATCGCGTCTTTTGCAGCCTGTATAACTTCAGGATTATTGGATAAGCCTAAATAATTATTAGCACAAAAATTAATGACTTCTTCGCCTGTAGAAATTTTTATGACTGCATCTTGTGAGGAAGTTATAATGCGTTCTGATTTGTACAAGCCCGCACTTTTTATAGTATCAAGTTCTTCTTGTAAATGTTGTTTGATGTTACTGTACATGATTAAGTAAATTATGTGAATAGGATACAAAAGTAATTTAAATAAGTCATTTTATGGCATTGTTTTTGTGAATTTATAGGACTAAATGTAAAACAATTTACCTATGAAAAACAACGTAATTTTTGTGTTTATAATTTTTACTTTTTTAGCAAATGCTCAAACTACCAAAGTCGAAAAAGGACAACTTAAACTAAATTTTTTGGCTCCAAGTATAGAATACGAAGCTGGTTTAACGGATAAGACCTCTATAACTTTTGAAGTAGGAACAGGTTTTATTTTTGCAGCAGGTTCTAATCGAGATACTGAAATTTCCTTTTTTCCATATTTTGAAAGTCAATATAAATATTATTATAATTTTGAAAAGAGAGCTAAAAAAGGAAAAAGAACAATAAATAATTCTGCTAATTATATTTCTTTTATGGCTACACTTCAAAGTCAAAAACCATTACTTAAAAGTAGTAGGTATGGCGACCAAGCTATTATTGTGGTTGGGCCAACTTGGGGTTTTCAACGTACATACAAGAAAGGTTTTAGGCTTTCTTTAGATTTAGGATTGGGCTATGGTTATAACACTTTAAGAAGTAATAGCTTCGTTTCTCCATTAATTGATATAGAATTAGGTTGGGTTTTAAACAGAAAAAAGTAAAGATTTAAACTTACCTTTGCTTAAAATTTTAGGGATGTCAAGAGATTTAGCATTGAAAATGAAATGGGAATTGTTGAAAGAAAAAATTTCGAAGCAATTTGCTGATGGAGACATTGTTGATTTAGATGCGATAATTTATTTAATTGGCGTGCAAGAATTGGGTCAAGGGTATCGAACGTTTAAAAAGGATGAAAAGGTGAATTTAATGCATATTGCCATTTGCCGATTGTTAGAGCCTTTAGGGTATTATAAATTTAACTTTTTTGATGAAGATGGCTGGCCACATTATAAAACCATTGACGAATTGCCTTTTTTAAAACCAGGTGAACAATCTGTATTGATGAAAGAAGCGGTAATTCAATATTTTGTGGAGAAAGAGTTTATACCGAGTTAGAAAGTCTACTAATTTACTGTAAACTGACATCAAATCGCTTCAAAAATCTTTCCAGGCAAAGGTTTAATTACCCCTTTTAATTCTAAAGTCAATAACAACGTTGCTGTTTTAAAAACTGGCAAATTACAATGCAAGGCAATGAGGTCTAATTGTTGTTTTCCTTCTTTTAATAAGTAATTATAAATGCCTTTTTCCGTTTCAGAAAGTTCAATAAACAATTGTTGTTGAATGGCCTGTTTTTGTTTATTATCTTTTTCCCATCCTAAAATATAAGCCACATCTTTAGCAGAAGTTAATACCGCAGCTTTATTGGTTTTAATGAGTTGGTTACAACCTCTGCTGTAAGCATCTGTTATCCTCCCAGGAATGGCAAACACCTCTCTGTTGTAAGAATTGGCAATATCAGCAGTAATTAAAGAGCCTCCTTTATCGGCTGATTCTATCACAATAGTAGCTTGTGAAAGCCCTGCAACAATTCTATTTCTTTTTACAAAATTTTCTCTTTCAGGTTTTGTACCAGACCAATAATCAGTAATTAAACCACCATTAGTAAGCATTTTATCAGCATATTTTTTGTGAATTGCAGGGTAAATTCTATCCAAACCATGAGCCAACACCGCCACAGTTTGTAGTTTGTGTTCAAGAGCTAATTTATGAGCATAAACATCAACACCATACGCCAATCCGCTAACAATAACAGGATTGTAAGGTGCTAAATTTTTAATAAGATCTTCTAAAACAGCTCTACCGTAACTAGTCATTTGCCGAGTACCAACAATGCTAATCATTTTTTGGTTTGTTAACTGGATGTTTCCTTTTTTAAAAAAGAAAATAGGTGCATCAAAGCAGTGTTTTAGGTAAACAGGATAATCATCATCTTGAAAATAGGAATATTGAATTTTATGAGTATTTATAAATTCAATTTCTTTTTCTGCTCTGGTAAAAATGGTTTTATCTTTTAAAGCATAAATAATTGCGGAACCTACTCCTGATATTTTAGAGAGAGCCTGTCTTTTTTCAGTAAAAATCTGAGTAGCACTACCACAATGCGAAATCAATTTCTTTGCCATTACATCACCAATACCATTTGCATTGATCAAGGCTAGTAAATTAAGGAGTTTTTCGTGTTTCAATCTTTAAAAGTTAAGAATTTTCAATGTACAAAATTGTTAATAAATATTATGCATATAAATAATTTAAACTAAAGTTTTTTTTACATTTGTTTTTTACTGAATAACCTCTAAGATTTAATCAACTGAAACTATCGGAATACATAAGCGATTTATTATATAGATATGAATGCGTAATTGTACCTGGTTTTGGAGGTTTTTTAAGTGATACAAAATCTGCATATATAAGTCCGCATTCTAAGACGTTTTATCCGCCATATAAATCAATTTCATTTAATAGTAGGTTGAAAAATAATGATGGCTTACTTGCTAATTATATTGCTGCTGTAGATCAAGTACCTTATGAGTCTGCTTTAAATTTTATAAAATTTGAAACTAAAGAATGGTTTGAAACATTAAACCAAACAGATTTAGACATAGAGAATATTGGTAAATTTTCTTTAGATGCGAATAGCACTTTAATTTTTGAACCACAGACAAAAATCAATTATTTGGCAGAATCTTTCGGTTTATCGTCATTTGTATTGCCAGAAGTTAAACGAGAAGTATATCTAAAACAAGTAGAAAAATTAGAGGATAAAGTTAAAGCACCTATAATATTGGCAAAAGAGTCACCAAATTATTTAAAATATGCTGCAATTTTAATTCTTGGTCTTTCTGTTTTAGGATTTGGCGGAAACTCTATTTATCAAAAATATAAAAGTGAACAACAACTTGTAGCTGCTCAAAAACAACAACATGAAGTTGAGAAGAAGATTGAAAAAGCTACTTTTATTGTTTCTGAGGCTTTACCTTCATTAAGTGTTAATGTTACTTTAGATAAAAAACCTTTTCATGTAATTGCCGGGGCATTTCGATATCCTGAAAACGCTCAACGTTTGGTAAAAAAGCTGATTGAAAACGGATATAAAGCAAGAATCCTTGGCATTAACAAATGGGGTTTAACTCAAGTTTCCTATGAAAGTTATACAGAAAGAAACAATGCCATCAACAATTTATACAGAATTAAAAAAACAGAATCTGAAGATGCTTGGTTGTTGATTCAGAACCTTTAAATTACATCTTATTTCTTCTATTTTTTTTGGTATTAAAACAATCCTTTTTAAATACCTTTGCCTAAAATAAAACACATTCAATGAATACCAAAATACCTAAAGAATCATTAACTGTTTTGACAGATATGGTTTTACCAGGAGAAACCAATGCTTTAAATAGTTTGTTTGGTGGAGAAATATTAGCACGTATGGATAGAGCTTGTAGTATTGCAGCACAAAGACATTCAGGTCAAATTGTAGTTACAGCTTCTGTAAACCATGTAGTCTTTACAAAAGCAGTACCTGTAGGTAGTATAGTTATAGTTGAAGCGAAAGTTTCAAGAGCGTTTAAGTCTTCAATGGAAGTCTATACTGATGTTTGGACTGAAGATCGAAAAAGCGGACAAAAAACGAAGGTAAATGAAGGTATTTATACATTTGTGGCTGTTGACAAAACAGGAACTCCTGTAAAAGTACCAGCAATTAAACCTGAAACGAAATTAGAACAAGAGCGTTTTGACGGAGCTTTAAGAAGAAAACAATTAAGTTTAGTATTGTCAGGAAAAATGAACCCACAAGATGCAAAAGAGTTAAAGACTCTTTTTATAGGTTAAGTCATTTTTCCAATCCAAGGTTCTGGATTTTGGAATTTATTATTTTTATTTAAGATAAAAATTAAAATGGTTTTACCAGTAGTTGCATCTGTGTGAATTGTACCAATTTCTTGCTTTGTAGTAATTTTATCTCCTATTTTAACAGATACATGATCTAAATTTTGATAACCAGAAATGTAATTACCATGTTGAATTAAAACCATTTTTTTTCCACCAGGAAGTAAAATAATAGACATAACCTTACCATTAAATATTGCTCTAGCTTTGGCACTTTTTTCAGTTGCGATACGTATTCCGCTACTTTGAATAGTAATACCCGCAAGTGTCGGGTGTGGTTGAGTGCCAAACCTTCTTACTACGATTCCTCTTTTAGTTGGCCATGGTAAAATGCCTTTATTAGCAACAAAATTTGATTCTAATTTTTTTGCTTCTGGTGTTAAATGAAAACCCGAAGAAGATTTTTTACCCGTCCCTTTTTTTGATTTTTTAATAGCTTCGGCAATTAATCGTTCTATTTTTTTATCTATTTTACGCTCTTGGGTTTGTTTATTTTTTATTTGAGAAACATACTTTTTCTCTTTTGCTTTTACTTTACCAACTAGTTTTACCTGAGAATTTTTTTCACGACCAACACTATCTTTTTGTTTTAAATAGATGCCTAACAGCATTCTTTTTTCGTATTCTTTAGCACGTAAAGAATCTGTCATTATAATCAATTCATTAGTAGAAAGCTTTATTTTTTCTCCTTGTTGTTTTCTATAGTTTGTATATTGTTTTAGGTATTGCATTCTTTTGTATGCTTGTGTAAAATTTTCTGAAGAAAGTAAAAACATCAACCTACTTTGTTTGTTTTTACTTTTATATGATTTAACAATCATATCAGCATAATCCGTTTTTAAAACCCCTAAATTTTTTTCTAATTGATTTATCTCTTTTTCATTTGAAGTGATTTCATCTGAAAGTTTTTCAGCTTCTGCATTAATGGTTCTAATAAGTCGTGAACGTACACTAATTATTTTATTTAAATCGTCAAGTTCAGAGAGTAGGGCTTTAGCTTCTTTTTTAGATTTAAAAAGAAGACTTTGTGTTTCTCTAATTTCTTTTTGTAATTGTTTTCTTTTTTTCTCTAATTGATTTTTTGTTTGACCGATAGAAGACCAAGAAAAGAAAATTGAAAATAGGATAAAAAAGGCTACTCTTAAATTCATAGTACAAAACTATATTTTTTTACTTAAACTATATTTTTAATATTGAAAATGTTTCAACAATTTAATACCGTTTATTTTAACTCTATCTTTTCATAGTTCTTAGGGATTGCAAAAGGAAAGCTGACAGGTTTATTAAACTCAACAGATTTATAATTTACAACTATGGTAGATGTGTTTTTTTTATCTGATGCTTTTATGTAAATTTCTTTAGGAAAAATCTCATGATCAATTGTAGTGTAATTAGGATAATTGATAATTAAGGTGTTATTTTCATCTAATTGTTTAATTTGTTGACTATTAATCTTAAAATTTAGTGGATTGATTAAAAATAAAATATCGTATAAACTATTTGCAACTTTAGGCTTTAACAGGTAATTATTTTTATTTGAGGTAAGAATAAAAGCTTCTTTTTTTAAATTTAACAGAGCTTGTCCGAATAATAAATTTTGTACTTTTTCAAAATCTAATTCCGTACCTAATAAATTACTTATTAATGTAAAATCACCATCAAAATAAGTCCTGTTAATTTTTTCATAAAAACTAACTCTGTTTGGGGTGATTAAAACTTTGCCTATCGGAAAACCAAGCTTTGTCAAGCTAATCCATATGGTTTCATCTTTTTTTATTCTTAAAGAAGCTGTGATACTTGGCAGACTAGATTTACCAGTATATTTTACTTTCAGTTTTGCTTTAACTGTTTCTTTGTCAAAAGTATTGGTATAATGATTTTTAATTACCTTTTTTGAAGACAAACTTGAATTCATACTCTCATTTAAAACTTTAGTTGTTTTACATGCTGATATCATTACAAGCAATAAAATTATAATTGTAATTTTTTTAAATCTCATTTATTATATTTTTTGATTTAAAGCAACCGCTTTTTTATAATAATTTGATGCTTCTACGTTTTTATTAAGACCTTTATAGCTCAAACCCATTTGCTCATAAAAATTAGCTTCAAGTAAAGTGTCATCAACAATATAATCTAATCCACTTTCTAAAATTATTAAGGCTTTTTGGTATTGTTTGGTGTAATTTAATGCCGTGGCATTCATCAAATATACAAAAGGTTGTGCAGGGAACAACTCTAAAGCTTCAGTACTTTTTTTTTCTAAATCTAAATATCTTTTATTAATTTTTAACTTGTTTAGAAGAGGTTTTAGAATTTTGAAAGATTTTTCAGATTGATATGCAATTTTCAATTCTTCTATCGACTGTTTTTCTAAAGGTTTTTCAGCTGTTTCTTTTTCTGAGGTTGCTGTTTTACCATCTAATAAAGATTCTTTAAAAGGAATTAAATTGGCTGATAAAGTCCCGTTTTTTTCTAAATCAATTAAAATTTGTTTGGCATTGTTAATTTGGTTGTTTTTAATATATAGGGTGACCAATTCTAATTCAGAATTTTCATTTTTTTCAGCAATTTGTTTTTGTAAAATTAAAGCATCTTTATAATTATTTTGTTTGTTATAAATATCTCTAAGTAATAATTGAATGAATAAATTTTCAGTATCTTTATTTAGAGCTTTTTTAGTGTAGGTTTCTGATTCAGGATATTTTTCTAATTCAAAATAATTTTTTCCTAATTCAAAAAGAACAGCCTTATCCTCTTTTTTAATATTTTGACAATTTTCTAAAGCGGTTATGGCCTTGTCAAAATTACCAATTGCTTTTTGTTGTAAGGCTTCAAAAAAGAAAGCTTCAAAATTGAGGTTTTTTTGCTCTTTTTGAATTTCTTCACTATTTTTTTTAGCAAGTATAACATTGGCTAAAGAGTCTTGTTGAGCGAATCCTATAAAAGAAACGCCTATAAAATATAATGTAATAATATACTTGGCTCGTTTTATCATTTAAATTTTAAACCATTTTGGAATAATCTCCGATACTAACAGAGGTGAAATCTCCATTATATTCAGCATGATTCCCGATCATAGCATGTTTTAATGTTGCATTTTTAATTTTGGTGTTGGTTTGAATTAATGAATCACTAATGTTAGAGTTTTCTACAACACAATTTGTGCCAAGTGATACATTCGGGCCAATTTTAGTATTAATTAACTTTACGTTTTCACCAATATAACAAGGTTGAATAATTTCAGAGTTTTCTAAAACAACCGAATCAGCGACTAAATTTTGCCCGTCTTGATGAGCAAATTGTAATACACGTCCGTTAGTTTCAACAGTAATTTCTTTATTACCACAATCCATCCATTGATCTACTTGACCTGGGACAAATTTCATACCTTTTTGCTTCATATTTTCAAGAGCTTTGGTCAGTTGGTACTCGCCTTTTTCTTTGATGTCATTATCTAATAAATATTGAATTTCATCACGTAAAATCTCACCTTTTTTAAAGTAATAGATGCCAATAATAGCCAAATCAGACACAAATTCAGTAGGTTTTTCAACAAAATCAGTAATAATTCCATCTTTTATTTTAATAACGCCATAAGCATTTGGGTTATCAACTTGTTTTACCCAAATAGCACCATCAGCATCAGCATTTAGTGTAAAATCTGCTTTAAATAATGTATCTGCAAAAGCAACTACACAAGGACCATTTAATGATTTTTTTGCACATTGAATTGCATGTGCAGTACCTAAAGCTTCACTTTGTGTTGTTACTACACAAGTAGTGTTTAAATCTTTAGCAATGGCTTGTAATTTTTTTTCTGTATCAGCAGGAAATGTAGGGCCGATAATAAAGGCTATTTCTTCAATTTCTTGGTTGAGTACTTTGGCAATATCTTCAACAAGACGTTGAACAATTGGTTTTCCAGCTATTAAAGTTAAAGGTTTTGGTATGGTTAAGGTATGTGGTCTAAGTCTAGAACCTATACCTGCCATTGGAACAATAATTTTCATGTG